>JBEIRQ010000063.1:0-8106 GCA_040375885.1 Methylococcus sp. | reverse complement strand
GTGAAATAGCTTTTGCCGATCCCGGTGAACGCCTCAGCCAGAGGAAATGAAAGCCCGAAGCCGGAGGACATTCCTTCAAGAAGGCGATCAATCGGGGTCCCATTTTGAGTGGCACTGGTTATATAAAGACCTCGAAGCCAAGCAGGCTGATCTCCGCTCTGTGCATCCATCACCCCTTTCAATAAGATCTCAAGTTGGGACTCGATGATCGCGAGTTGCTCTGGAAAAAAAAGGATCAAGGTCTTTGCTTGAGGGTTGCTCTCCTTGGCTAGACGCGATCCGATAAAAGGCAGCAAGCGCTCTAGCGAGCGCTGATAAAGCATCATCAAGTCGCTTACTTTTGGGGGCGTTATGGGATCCTCAAGAATCAGGGTTTCACCCCAGATCTGAGTACGTTCCTCGGCCGTCAAATCCTGAAAGCATTCATTAAAACCTAAAATTCTATCCGCCTTGGTCAGCATCAGATAGACGGGTAAATGACCTTTCAGGGAGCCATTGATCTCCGCAATACGATCCCTTAATGACTGCGAGAGCGACTCGATAGCGGCCGCATCCCCCTCAATCAAGTCGGTAAAGGCGACCGTCAGAATAATACCGTTGAGGGGGTGCCGCGGCCGATGTTTCTTTAAAAGCCTGAGAAACGTTTTCCACTCAAGGGCATCCAGTGATCCATGGCTGTCTTGGGTGGTGTAGCGACCAGCCGTATCGATGAGGACAGCTTCGTTGGTAAAAAACCAATCGCAGTGCCGGGTTCCAGCCACACCGGCAACCATGGCGTGACCGGTTTGGTGCTTTAAGGGGTAATGAAGTCCTGACTGAAGCAGCGCGGTGGTTTTACCCGATCCCGGTGCACCAATCAGGACATACCAGGACTGTTCAACCAGCCGTTTCGGCGGGCCATTTTTCCGGAACAGAACGAGGGCCTCCTTAAATCGGTGGGCCACATGATCAACGCGTTGCTGAGCGGATTCTTCATCCTCCGTTCCACCAAAGTCCTTCAGCAACCCTCGAATGAAGGAATCCTCCTGGTGGCCAGCCCTGAGCTTTCGAAACAGCCACCATCCTACCCAGGAGGCGACGACCAGAAAGATGGCGAGGAGCCTAAACGCATTGTCATTGAGATGTAAGATTTCACCCAGATTCAGGATCGGGGTTAGTAACCATTGAAGGCTACTAAGCCCCATCACGCCGAGAAGTTCTATCAGCCATCCACGATAAATGGGTTTCATGATGAACTCATTGGCTGCCTGCTGGAGGCTGAGGATTCTTGGACAACACCATCGCCGTCAGAGTCTCCGAGCGCTTTTCGAGTCGCGTCATCAGAAGGATCATAACCAGACAGAGGGCCAATCCGGTCCATGACAATAACACCCAAAAGGGCGTCAGCCGTGCCTTAGGGGGCCTCATGATAGGCTCGATGGGCCCCGACGAAAGGCACTGACGGCGGTCAACAGCGGGTAGCCCAAGGGCATACTCAATCCGTCCCTTGAGATGATCAAGCGACGCTTCACCACCATGGATCACACCAAATTTCCCGCGGAACCCCATCCTTAATAGCAACAGGATATATTCAAGCTGATGGCGATGAAGCGATGGCTGTTCTAACCAGGCATCGATCCAAACAAATACTCGCTCGCCGCCCCATGAGTCCTGATGGAGGGTTTCCAAAAGACTCTGCTTAGCCCATGGACCATGAGCGCCCCAGGGTGTTTCAAGGACAAACTCATCAATGAAGGCTGCCAAACAATAAGACGCCTCAGACTGGGTCTTGCCATCTACAGCCGCCATTTTGAGACCGGTTACGTAATTCTCAAGACCCAGTAGACAATGCTCCCGAAGCTTCTGGGAGCCAGGATCAGCAACCTCACGTCGGAGACGGCTGGCAAGGTGAATAAGATCCATAGCGCCTGACGCAAGGGGATTCGTCTTGAAGAGAATCTGAGGCCGAAGGCGGCGATGAGGACCCGATCCTTTCAACGGATCTGATAGCGGAGGCGAAGCTACCACCAGACGACCTCCTGGATTCGGCCGAATGACGGTTCTATCGGGATCCTTAAACGCAGTAGGGTCTTTGGAATCTGCCATATCCTAGCTTCGTAAATTCTTCTTGGCTCATGATGAGCTTGCGCTATCAGAAGCCATCGGTTCTATCAGGATAAGGGACAAATTGTCCTGTCCATCCCGCGTTTTGGCGAGCGTCATTATCTGGCTGATCCGCTCTTCTGGTGAACCAGACCCCTCCATCAGGGACAAAATCTCATGAGGCTCCACCGCCTTGTGGATGCCATCTGTCGTCAAAAGATAGCGATCACCCCGCCTAATATCAAACCAATGGGTATCCAGCATCAGGTCAGAAGTCGCACCCACCGCGCGGGTAATGATGTTGGAGGACGCCGTAGGTAGGGCTTGCCTTCCATCATCGTTGATCGTCTTGGGGGTGGATACCAACGAATGATCCTCGGTTAACTGTCTCAAAGAGCCCCCACGGCTCTGATAAAGACGACTATCACCCGCCCAGCAAACGACGCCCTGCTCTTCCTGCATCACCATGACAACGACGGTACTGCCCATCATGGCCCCTCCTTTTTCCTTGCGGGCGTAGTTTTGGATCATCAGGTTGGCCTCGTGAAGTGCCAGCTGAATAGCGCCTAACTTCGTCCCCAACGAAACCCCTTCAGGAAGTTCTGAGAGACCTGCAACCACCATTTGACTGGCAATATCACCGGCTGTATGCCCTCCCATCCCATCCGCGATAACCCAAAGACCTTTCGCGGGTTGCATTAAACAGGCGTCTTCATTGATTCGCCGCGCTCCGCTATCCGTCAACGATGATGAACACCAACGTCGGCCTGATGACTGATCGGCTCTTTCGGTGGTGAACCGGCCCCGAAGAGCCCGTTCCGAAGACCCAACGGGAGTCACCCGCCATCGATACGCTGACACAAAGGGATCATCATCTTGATCCAGCAGAGTATGAAAGAGGCTTGGAGGTGGCAACCCCCTGAAAGAAAGACATTGCGGGGTAACTTTCTTTGAACCCAGAGTCGACCAGAGACTACCACCCTTGAAAAGTTGTAAAGCCTCCTCCTCACCCCAGGTCACTTCAAGACCCAAAGAATGAGTGTTCGAAGTGAGCAGGCGGATACCACTAAGCGGCGCCAGCTCCCTTGGTGTCCTTGATTCTTTTTCAAAGCCCTTATCAAGTGGCATGCCACCGTAAGCCTCAACCATTTTTTCCAATTGTTTAAAACTGGTTTGATCATCCAAAACGCTGAGAGCAATGGCTTCCAGGCCTTCAAACCAGTCCGTCATCGTGAACATGGCCATCAAGGGTCTCTCAAGGTCATCGATGGGCGCTGCAAAAGTGATCGGATAGTACCGACCGACACGGTCAACACTGGGCATCATTACACCGGCCCAGGGTGTTCCTGTGACAGTGCCTCGATCCAATACGAAACGCCAAATCGGGCTCTGTAGATAAGCCTCGAGCCATCCTTCTAAAAGTGCTTCTCGACTTCCCTCGATAGCCGACTGCAACCAGGAATCCCAAATGGTGACAAACTCCGAGGGAAGATTTCCTTGGACAAAATCTCCTCTTTGTGGGGATTTTCCAAAAAAACCAAGTCGTGTATTCATCGTGACGATGGACGCTGTGAATCGCGGGAATCCCCCGATAATTTGGACTTAAGGGCCTGAAGGCCCTTATGATCAGGATTGGCCGTAAGGCCATCATTCACCTTGTCAAGACTTGACGTTGCATCCCCACGTTCAAAGGCAGCCCAGGCTTCTTGCTCCTCAATATCGGAGATCCGATTGAGGCCCAGTGTCGCTGCGTTATTACAAGGATCCAACTTTAAAACCTCCTGATAAGCTAACAAGGCGTTGCTGGCCGGGGGGGATGTGTAATAACCGATATCCATATGAACCGCTGCCACCTCTAAAAGGTCCTTAACCCGAGCAGTCTCATCAGGGGTCAAAACCGGTGACCGGCAACTGGTCTCCTCGAGGCGAAAATTGTGGAGGCCAATCCCCGCAGCAATCGATATCACCAGAAGCGCCTTCAGAAGATTCGGTCCAAAAAAGGAAAAAGGTTCAAGGCCCTTGAGGAGCTCATCGACCTGCTGGATTCTGTCTTCACGCGAAAAGGCCAACCCTTTGCGGAGGCTCTTCCACTGCCGACCCGTCAATGCTGATGGCTCCTTGGGGGTCAGGCCGGATTTAAAGGCGTCCTTGGCGGATGCGCGGGCGAAGGGGTGACGGCCCGTGAGGAGCTCATAGATGACACAGGCTAAGCCATAAACGTCATCCCTTGGATCGGGCGGCAACCCTGTCGAGGAATCCCCCTCCAAACGATCCAGCATCTCAAGGCTGGCATAGGCCGGTGTCAAGGCGGAAAGATCTTGCGGGTTAAACACCGTTAATTGCTGCTCAGCGGTCGCCGTAGTGGCGATAGACGCGATCCCAAAATCGAGAATCTTGACCTCGCCATGGTTACTTATGAATACATTGGCTGGCTTAAAATCGAGGTGAATAATGTGATTTTTATGCGCGTAGCTCAAAGCATGCGACATCCCTTGAATGATCGGCAAGGCGCCTTTCAAAGGCATGCCTTCTGGATATGTGGTGACCAAAAGATCAGCCAGCGTCTTTCCCTCAAGATACTGCATCGTAATGAAGACAATGCCAAGATCATCATCACGAGTGAAGTTCATCATCCCGACAATGTTCGGATGCGAGAGTTTTTGCGCCTTACGAAACTCTCGTTGCAAGGCCATCAGGACCTGCTGGTTATCGCGATATTCGGGCCTTAGGATCTTGATCGCGACATAAGGCTCTCGATCCTTCATCTCTTCCATGAGGAGATCTCGGGCCTTAAAAACAATCCCCATTCCGCCCGCTCCAAGTTCCGACTCAAGGCGATATTGGCCCTTTAGGATCAGCCCCTCTCGCAACGGAATCGGCACCGATTTTGGGCTCGTTGAAAGGCTGACACCCACCACAGAAGGTTCCGCGGGAACAACCTCCTTGGCGAGTGCTATCTTGGGTTCATCGTTCCCTGAATTTTGCGAGGTGGATGATTGACATACGGTGAAATCAGGATCTAAAGAGCGATTCGATACCACCGCTTGTTGGATGGCCAAAACCAGATGTCGCTCAATCTGTACGGGCAATCGACCGGCCGATACCTCAGATTCGATCAGAAATACCAACGGCTCCAACTGGCCACCCTCAGAGACGACGAGGCGGATCAATCTTTCCGTCAGCTGATCAAGGGTCATGCCCCCCGAATAAAAAGCCTCGAAGGTCTTAGTCACAACGTCCATCTTATCGGTCATGACGTTATGAAAATGTGGTCAGGAGATAATTTCACCAAACCCTGATTAAGCGGGCGAATCATAGTCGGGGCTTAAGAATAAATGGGCTCCCTTCATGACCTGCATATTGCAATGGCGCATAGGAGGGCGTTTGATTAAATCCTAAACGAGCCGCGGCCTGTGCTACTTCGACGCTGACCACGCGATAAATCTCATAGTCCTCAAGCAGTCCTTGGTTGCTCCGAAGGACCTTCAGAAAGGATTGAGCAAAAACCGAATGCCCATCACCACCGTTATCAAGGACCGGTTTGACATCGCCCGAGGTCAGGACCGTGCGGCCCCTCTTCGTTGCCATCACCTTCAACCATTTTTCCTTTTTATCGGCCTCAAGCTCAGAGGGAAGTTTGGCGACAGCGGCACCCGTCATGGCCCCCGAATAACAGCTGTCGGAGACAACGATAATGTGCCGGGCCGGCATGATGCTCATTAAATCAGTAATCGCTTTACTGGGAATCCAGTTGGCGGTATTACCCACCTCAGAATCCACAGGCAACCAGTAAGCTTCGCGGGTTTTGCTATCGATCTCGCCATGCCCTGCATAGTAAATCAAGAAACTATCATTCTCAGCCATCCTAGCCTGCATTTCATTGAAGGCCGTCATGATGTCGTGGCGATTTCCGTTTTGAATTACCCGGGTGGTAAACCCGTATCGCTCCCGAAGAACCACGTCGACACTCTTAGCATCATTAATGGGCGTGGTCAGATGGGGATAACGCGCGTAATCATTGTTGCCGATGATCAATGCAAAGAAACGCCCAAGATCGATCCCTTCGGATGATAGATTGGGCGCCAAGGGAGCCCCTTGCACTGGCGCGCCGATGGCTTCTGGAGGGCCTCCTTTAAAGAGTGCAAAACGAACTTCAGCCTGCCCTCCTTGGTGATCCTCTGCCTTAATCACAATATCCGGCATCTTCTCTGGGTCCAGTGGCACCACAAACACACCTTCAGCGTCTGTTTTCAGTGGCATCCCATTGAAAAGGAGGCTTCTGATATTTACCGGAATAACACGCCCTTTAAGCTGATGGTTATCATCGACCTTCAACGATTGTGTACCGCGGGTGAGGATGGTTTGGGGTTCGAGGATATCGATCCTAGGGCCATTGGCCGCTAATGCAAGGGATCCGGCCTTACTTTCAAACCCTTGAACCTCAGTCGTCGCGTTGCTGAGTTTGGCCTTGATCTCTCGGATGTCGATCGACTGTTGCTGCAGCGAGGCCTTTCGAAGATCGATACGCTGCCTGAGGGTTGGGTCTGAAGCGGCGGAAAGAGAAGTTAACCAAGCCGTCATCTCCGCCGCGTCATTATTAAAGGTCGCCAGCTTAGAGGCCAACAGCGCATCCAGCTGAGCAGCCTCCTGGCGCGCTACTAGTAGCTTTGTCTGTTGGGTATCAGCCGCTCCTGAAACGGCTGCCATTGGCGGCTTGAGAGCTACCGATGCCATGCGGCTGGATTTCTCCCGTTCGGCCTTGACCATCTGACTCATTTTGTTGAGCCTCGCTACCTGTGACTTTAGCTGCTGTTCCCGCTCCAGCAGCTTAGCTTCCAATTCTTGAACGCGGTGATCGTCAGTTTGGACCGTTGGATTTGGAGTCTGAACCGCCCTTTGCTGAACTAATTCACGCTCTTTGGACGCCAGTGCTTCATCTTTTCGCCGGACCTCATTCTCGAGAGCCCGCACTTTGGTCGCGTCCTCGTTATGGGGGACTCCATTTTGCTTAGATGACAAGATAGCAAGATCAGCTTGCGTTTTCATGAGCTGTTGCTGCTGATCAATGACCTGCTGCTGTGCTATATCAAGCGCGCTCTTAAGCTGGATCAGTTCCAAATTGTCTGTAGCACCAGGGCTAGCCTGATCGCGACTAGTGACTTGGTAGATAGGCGCCTTAGACGTTGGTGGCGGCAAACTCTTTGGGGTAGTAGAGGCCACATTCGCCAAATAGTTAACCCCTACTTTTTCTAGTCCAGTGGCCTTTGAATAGTATTCGATGGCCGTTTGAGGTTCTTTTGGAACTCCAAGACCTTTTTCATACAACTGGCCGAGATTAACCTGCGCCTGTGCATTATTTTGATCTGCGGATCGTCGGTACCAGATGGCGGCTTCACGGTAGTCTGCTGAACGACCTAGACCTTTTTCATAGATCTGCCCGACATATAGCTGGGCGACGGCATCACCTTCCTTTGCCTTCTCAAGCCAGACATTGAGTGCACTCGCATAATCAGCCCGATCATAGGCGACATATTCACCGCCACGGACTTCACAATCGGCCTCTGTCGTCCTCAGTGGACGCTTTCCAGAGACATAGGTCATCGATGATCCCAGCTTCCGCATTTGACCCGGCAACAGACAATCAACCACCGAAAGCTTATGAATATCGACGATGTAGCCTTCGACAGCACGGGCCACTTCCTCCTTGGTCACCGTAGGGGTGCAACCAAAGATCAGCGCAGCTAAGACGAGATAGACAGGGCGGATTCTGCTTCGCATGGGACCCCCTAAGGGCAAAATGATGTGATGCTGCGAACGTTTTTAAAGATATCGCGTAGCCTTGGAGTGATCACTTAACCCTCTTGATGAGGCCGTCATCAAGGATCCATTCAGCCTTGAGCCAGTGATGCAGGAGAATTAACTTGAATGTCAAGTGAAAACTTTACATATTCTAAGTTAAATGTTAATCCTATTCATATAAATAAGTAAAAAGCTGGGGCGTACATTCCAATGATTGCCGTTTCC
>JBEIRQ010000290.1:0-2760 GCA_040375885.1 Methylococcus sp. | reverse complement strand
TTTTGTAAAAAAATGATCGACCGCGCCGCCATGGCGCGGTCGATAGGTCTTCAGGCTTCACGCCGCATGTGCGGAAACAGGATGACATCCCGGATAGAAGGTGCATCGGTGAAGAGCATGACGAGTCGGTCAATGCCGATACCTTCTCCCGCCGTGGGTGGCATGCCATGCTCCAGTGCGCGAATATAATCGCTATCGTAATGCATGGCTTCCTCATCGCCTTGATCTTTGTCTAGAACCTGCTGGCGGAAGCGATCGGCTTGATCTTCAGGATCGTTCAGCTCTGAAAATCCATTCGCCAACTCGCGGCCTGCTATAAAGAATTCAAAGCGATCGGTAATGAAGGGGTTGTCATCGTTTCGTCTTGCCAAAGGAGAGACCTCGGCGGGATAAGCGGTGATAAAGGTCGGTTCGAGCAGTTTGTCCTCGACCGTCTTCTCAAAGATTTCCGTTTGAATTTTTCCAAGGCCATCACCAGGCGCCACCTTGATTCCAAGTCGACGGGCAATGTCCGAGGCGCTGTCGCGCTCAGCGAGCTGATCGGCAGTGATCTCCGGGTTGTAATGCGTGATCGATTCAAGAACGGTCATTCGCCTGAAGGGTTGTCCAAGATCAAAATCGTTGCCCTGATAGTGGATCTGGGTCGTTCCTAGCAATGTTTCAGCGAGACTTCCCATCAATGCCTCGGTCAGGTCCATCAGATCACGATAATCCGCGTACGCCTGGTAGAACTCGATCATCGTGAATTCGGGGTTGTGGCGCGTTGACAGGCCCTCGTTCCTAAAGCTCCGATTGATCTCAAAGACCCGTTCAAATCCCCCGACGACCAAGCGCTTCAGATAGAGTTCTGGCGCAATGCGAAGGTAGAGGTCCATATCCAGCGCATTATGGTGCGTGATGAACGGCTTCGCCCGAGCACCCCCCGGGATCACCTGCATCATCGGCGTTTCGACTTCGAGGAAATCGCGGAGGGTCAGGAATTCACGGATGTGGCGCACGATCGCACTTCGAAGCAGAAAGACGCGACGAGAATCCTGATTCATGATCAGATCCAGATAGCGTTGCCGATAGCAAGTTTCAGCATCGGTCAGACCGTGAAACTTTTCAGGAAGAGGCCTTAGAGATTTGGTTAACAGGCGAAGGCTGCTGGCTTTGACCGAGAGCTCCCCGGTTTTGGTCATAAAGAGGGTGCCATCAACGCCAATAATGTCCCCAAGATCATAGCCCTTGAAGGCGTCATAGATCCCTTCTGGGAGATGGTCTCGTTGCAGGAATAGCTGGATCTGTCCTGACATATCCTGCACGTGAGCAAAGGCAGCTTTTCCCATCACGCGACGCGTCATCAAGCGTCCGGCGAGTGAGACCTTGATGGCCTTGGCTTCGAGCGTCTCGGCTTCAATGCCTTGAAATTCAGACAGTAAAGGCTCTGCCAGATGATGTCGACGGAAGTCATTAGGAAAGGCAGTAACGCCCTCCTGCCTCAGAGTGTTCAGTTTTTCTCGGCGCTGGGCAATCAGCTTATTTTCGTCTTGCTGGTCATTCATGATTTATAAACCGCTCTTAAGGCTGGCTTCGATAAAGAGATCCAGATCGCCATCAAGGACGGGCTGCGGGTTACTGGTCTCAACATTGGTTCTGAGATCCTTGATCCGCGATTGGTCAAGGACATAGGAGCGGATTTGACTACCCCAGCCGATATCCGACTTGGAGTCTTCCAGCTTCTGTTTTTCGGTATTGCGTTTTTGAATCTCAAGCTCATAGAGCTTGGCGCGGAGCTGCTTCATACACCAGTCGCGGTTAGCATGTTGTGAGCGCTGGCTTTGGCATTGAACCACGACCCCCGAGGGAAGATGGGTGATGCGGACAGCCGATTCGGTTCGGTTGACGTGCTGTCCACCGGCCCCACTGGCGCGGTAGACATCGGTCCTAAGGTCAGCAGGGTTGATGTCGATGTCGATGTTGTCATCAACTTCGGGTGACACGAAAACCGATGAAAAGGAGGTATGCCGCCGGTTACCGGAGTCAAATGGTGATTTCCTGACCAGTCGATGGACGCCGGTTTCTGTTCTGAGCCAGCCATAGGCGTATTCGCCTTCAAAACGAATGGTGGCACTTTTGATGCCGGCGACATCGCCCGCGGATTCTTCGACGAGTTCTGTCTTGAAGCCGCGGCGCTCCCCCCATCGGAGATACATCCGTTCCAGCATGGCTGCCCAGTCCTGAGCTTCGGTGCCTCCGGATCCTGCTTGAACGTCGAGGAAGGCATTGCAGTGATCCATCTCACCAGCAAACATCCGGCGAAATTCAAGTTCTGCGATAATTTTTTCAAAACCTTCAAGGTCCAGGGCGACGAGATCAACGCTGTCTTCGTCATCCTCTTCGACGGCCAATTCAAGGAGTTCTGCGGCCTCTTTCACGCCCCGATCAATCTTGATTAGGTTGTTGACCACCGATTCGAGTTGAGTTCGCTCCTTACCGAGCGTTTGGGCGCGTTCAGGGTCATCCCAGATTTTAGGATCCTCTAGTTCCCGAAGGACTTCGGTCAGTCGTTCCTGTTTTTCCTCGAAGTCAAAGATACCCCCTAAGGGACTCTTGTCGGCCCTTGAGATCTTTGATCTGGTTGTAGAGAGGGTTGAGTTCGCGCATGAGAGATCCTGCCCGGAAAACAGGCCATTATACCTCCGATGCCGGACCCCTGTCCTATAAGCGTTCCTTTAAGGAGACCCAGAAGACGCGCTAAGGCTTGGGGGTCGTTTGGAC
>JBEIRQ010000176.1:0-3993 GCA_040375885.1 Methylococcus sp. | reverse complement strand
CGGGCGGACGCCTTGTCAAAACGCTATTTTGAACGGACTGGAGAACTGCCGGATGCCTTCGCCATCGCGGCCTACGATGCCACCTTTGTCGCAGGCCTTAATGCCAGCTATCGAAAAAGAGCCGTCATCAAAAGCGACCAAGACCTTCTAGGTGAGACCTCCAATCTTTTTTTTGGGGGAACGGGGTGGACAGAACTTGATGCGACCGGGGACCGGCGGCGCGGTGATTATGACTTCTGGGCGATCAGAACGAATGCCATCAGCTTGAAACCTACCTGGACGATCGTCTGCCATTTTGACAGCACGCTGAATAGCCTGACGGGCCCCTCCTGCACCCCTTAACGTCAAAGAAGAAGGTCTCTAAGGGACTAGAGCCTTATTTCACGACCCTTAGGGCCGGTCGGGCTTTCGGTGGCTCCGTCACCGGAGACTTTGGTGGCGGGGTCGTGTCATCACCCGCTTCTTCTTCATCGAAGACCATCCCTCGCCCGTTTTCCTGGGCATAGAGCGCGAGAACCGCGCGAATGGGGACATGGACCTGCATCGGCTTCCCACTAAAGCGCGCACTGAAGGTAATGACGTCATTACCCAGCTCGAGCGACTTCACTGCTTCAGGGCGGAGATTCAAAACGATTCGACCATCTTCAACAAAGGCCTCAGGGACCAAAGCCCCATCGATAGTGGCATCCACCAGCATGAAAGGGGTAAAGCTGTTATCGAGAATCCAGTCGTAGATAGCCCGAATGAGGTAGGGTTTGAGGGAATTCATCTGTAGATCTTGATGCGGACGAAGAAAACGAAGACAACCCGACCCATCCTCTAAGGAGAGCCCTCGCCGCCTTGAGAGGATGGGCCGGAACCCCCGTTGGTTTGGGTGTCTAATCGATATCCTTCCAATATTCCTTCTTCAACCGATAGAAGAGGTAGGTCAGGAACAGGAGGAACGCGATGACGTACTTCCCAAGAGGGACCCGCTGCAAAATCGAGGGCTCTGATACATAGGAGAGGAAGTTCACCAGATCATTGGCAACTTGATCGAATTGCCGCTCATTGAGCTTACCCTGACCATGGCTCTCCACCCCAACGACTTTGAGCTTGCCATCCACCCGTTCTTCTATGGCCGCCTGCGGCCCCTGTAACTCCCAGAGCACATTGGGCATAGCCACGTTCGGTACAAGAGCATTATTAACCCCAAACGGACGCTTGGAGTCCTCGTAGAAGGATTTCAGATAGGTATACACCCAGTTGGCGCCCCTAGAACGGGTCACCAACGAAAGATCAGGTGGGGCAACGCCAAAAGCGAGCGTTGCACTGTCGACGGGCATGGCCGAGCGCACCATGTCATAGATCTTGGCATCACCCAACAAGATCAAGTCGCGCATCGCGGTTTCGTTAACCCTCAAATCCTTGGAAATCCTCGAGTACCGAATCTGCTTGAGGCCATGACAGCCAAGGCAGTATTGACCAAAGTAACCCGCCCCACGAATCACAGACAGCTGGTTGAAGGCATCGGCATCAGCGTGTTCAATCTCAACGCCCGACTCAGCAAGGCTTGCCAGCGGGAGCACACACAACCAAAAGAAAATCAGTACCTTTTTCATGCCGCTTAACGTCCCTGATGGTTCCCGCGCAATTTAGACAGTAGTCCCTTGATCGTTTCAAAGATCGGCGAATGCTGGAGCGCCGAAATACCCTCCTCAATTAGCCGCCACTGAAAGCCTTCGCGCTTCGCAAGGGGCAAGACCGATTCGGTCAAACGCTGTGGCACCTCTTTGGTGATTTCCACCGATGAGAAGATGGGGAGGAGCAGGAAGAAGCTGAAATAAATCACCGAAAACCCCCGCGCCATCAAGGTATAAGTTTCGGTGACGGGCTTTGTGCCGAGAACTCCAAGACCCAGGAAGCTGATGATGAAGGCCGTCAGTGCGATCTTAAACAGCGGGCTTCGGTAACGAATTGATTTCACCGGACAGCGATCAAGCCAAGGCAAGAGAAACAACACGACAATCGATGAACCCATCCCGACAACCCCGCCCAATTTACTTGGGATGGCTCTCAAAATGGAATAGAAAGGCGTGAAATACCAGACCGGCTGAATGTGTTCAGGCGTTTTCATCGGATCTGCCGGATCAAAGTTCGGATGCTCAAGGAACAGCCCCCCCATTTCTGGGCTGTAAAAGACAATCCAAGCGAAAATGGTCAGAAAAAGACCGGCGACATAAAGATCCTTCACCGTGTAGTAGGGGTGAAACGGTATACCGTCCTTCGGGATACCCACGAGATCTCGGTTTTTCTTGATCTCAATACCGTCTGGATTATTGGACCCCACTGTACGAAGCGCCGCGAGGTGAAGGACCACGAGCCCCAGAATGGCTAATGGCACAGCAATGACATGGAGGGCAAAGAACCGGTTGAGGGTTGCATCAGCAATCACGAAGTCGCCACGGATCCAGGTCGCGAGATCCTCACCAATCACTGGAATAGCGCCAAACAACGAAATAATCACCTGAGCACCCCAATAGGACATTTGCCCCCATGGTAAGAGGTATCCCATAAAGGCTTCAGCCATCAATAAGACAAAGATCACCATACCAAACAGCCAGAGCAGTTCTCGCGGCTTCTTAAAGGAACCATAGAAAATGCCGCGAAACATGTGCATGTAGATCACGACAAAAAATAAGGACGCCCCTGTTGAATGGAGATAGCGAAGCAGCCATCCCCAATCGACATCACGCATGATGTATTCGACCGAGTCGAAAGCGAGCTCAGCTGCTGGCTTGTAATGCATCGCCAAAACGATCCCGGTCACAATCTGATTAACCAAGACCAAAAGCGCTAAAGAGCCAAAGAAATAAAGAAAGTTAAAGTTCTTTGGCGCGTAATACTTGAGTAGTTGGTCTTCAAGAAATTTGGCGACCGGCAAACGTTCATCCAGCCACTCCAGAAACGATGCGCCCCTGTCCCTCTGACTCATGATGCATGCTCTCCTTCGAGGCCGACGACAATCCGGTTATCGCTGGCGAAATAATAGGGCGGGATTTCGAGATTCACGGGAGCCGGAACCCCCTTATAGACGCGACCCGCGAGATCAAATTTAGATCCGTGGCAAGGACAAAAGAAGCCCCCCTTCCATTCCGGGCCGAGGTCCGCTGGAGCGACCTCCGGACGAAAAACAGGAGAACAACCCAGGTGGGTACAAACGCCGATAGCCACGAGAATTTCAGGGCGGATTGAGCGCGCCTCATTCTGACTGTTGGCCGGTTGAATGGACTGCTCAGATCTTGGATCCAAGAGCTCTGCGTCAAGTTCTACTAGGGATGCTAAAGCCTCCTGAGTCCTTTTGAGGATCCACACCGGCTTGCCGCGCCAAAGAACAACGAGACGCTGGCCGTCTTCGAGCTTTTCGATATCAACCTCAACCGGCGCCCCAAGCGCTTCGGCCTTGGCGCTAGGGCGCATCGAAGAAACAAACGGCACGGCGACAAAGCTTGCGCCAACGGCACCCACCACGCTGGCGGCCTGGGTCAGGAACCGGCGTTTTTCGTTATCGACGCCACTCATCATTCAGATACTCCGTTTCGGGGATAATTCGATGCTCTAAGCGGCGCTGCGGTCCTCACAACGCCCAGCAAGCTCAACTTTGAAACACAGTGTTTCCTTCTTGCTTCAGCGGGGGGATTTTGGTGCAGAAAGGCTCAAGGGTCAAGAAAAACCGCGCTGTTGGAGGGTCTCAGGGGCCTCAAGAGGCTTGAGAAGACCGATTAATGTGGCTCTTCCAGAATGGCCTTGAAGGCATGAAGGAATTGCTGATTTTCAAGGGGCGTTCCAACAGTGATCCGAAGGCAACCACTTAAAAGCCCCCCTTGAGGATGAAGGTTCTTGATTAGGATGCCGCGAGATTTGAGTGCAATGAAAACCTCGGTCGGGTCATGGCGCTTGAGACGAACTAAAATGAAATTCGCCTCACTGTCAAAGACCTCCACAGCGGATACT
>JBEIRQ010000335.1:0-2330 GCA_040375885.1 Methylococcus sp. | reverse complement strand
GGCAAATCCCCTCCCCTATGGCACCATCGTCGAAGTATCTGGGCAGTTCATGAAAGACCCCCAGCAAAAAGATTATTTTGAGGAGACTCGCATCACGGAGTGTGGTGGCCTTGAATCGCCGAGCTTTAAAATTCAAATGACGTCGTTCAAGGCGCTCGATTAATCAAATGATCCTTCATCTTCAATCGTAGGGGCGATACCGAGACTCAAGCCCCAGATCCTCAGCCACCGAGGCAATCGTCAGAAATCCTTGATGGGTCTCCAGCGCCTTCTTCAATCCGGGATCACCCGAGAAGGCATCAAGACCCGAATGCGCCAAGCGGAGAGCATAGGGAAGAATCGCTTCTGAAAGGGCAACAGTAGCAGTTCTAGGGTATGCCCCTGGCATATTGGTCACACAGTAATGGATGACACCTTCATCAACGTAGATCGGATGACTATGGGAGGTGGGTCTTGAAGTGGCGATACATCCCCCTTGATCAATGCTGACATCGACAATGACCGAACCATCCTCAAGGCTCCGAACCTGATCACGCTCTAGCACATAAGCAGCCCTTCCCCCTCGCCGGAGAACCGCACCAACCACGACATCGGAGGACTTGAGGTGTTGATCGATGGTCGAAGGTGTCGACATGACAAACTGAAAACCTTCCTTCAACCGCTCTTGAAACACGGCGCCTACCCTCTGATCAAGCCCCGCCATCACCACTTCGGCACCAAGGCCATAGGCAGACTCAGCCGCATGACGAGCAACGACACCATCCCCAATAATCAAGACACGCCCATGGCGCTTCCCAGCAACTCGCCCTAACTGCACTCCCTTACCGCCTTCGGCACGCGCCAAATAATAGGCCCCGACCAGTGCCGCCATATTGCCGGCGATTGCACTCATGGGCGCCAAAAGAGGGAGCCTGCCTTCCTTATCCTCAAGGGTTTCATAGGCGAGTCCCGTGGTTCCTGCTGCCAATAACGCCTCGGTCAGTGCTTTTGGGGCCCCCGAGAGGTGGAGAAAAGTGAAGAGCATCTGTTCTTTCAAAAAAGGGAACTCTTCAGCCAAAGGCTCTTTCACCTTGATCACCAAGTCGGTCTTCCATGCCGTCACTCGATCGACCATCTCGGCCCCTAAGGTCTCATACGTCTCATCGGAAAAACCGGCTCCAAGACCCGCCCCGACTTCAACACACACTCGATGACCGGCCTTGACGAGGGTCCCCACCGCCTCCGGTGTCAAACTAACGCGTCCTTCTTGATCCTTAATTTCCTTTGGAATTCCAATCAACATGTCGACCTCTTAAAAAGAAAGAACTGAGCCGACCATAACAAAAAAAATCTTTGTCTGTCGGGAGGACAGGGAAACCGCCCGACGGACAAAGGTCACGGAAAATCGAGGTCAGGCAACTTGTCTTACGGAATCAAATTGATCCAGCGCGCAAGAAGCCACGATGGGGGTCATCTACTGATTCGAGGATTTGGAGCTACTTCAGGCTCCTTAAAAGCTACCCTGGCTGAGTGGTTTGTCGGGTCTTATCAGGGGGTCTATACTAACGCATAGACTTACGACCGAGAGAGGTGACGATCATGCTAGAAACACGGGTTGCCAAGCTATTTAAAAATGGCGCCAGTCAAGCGGTTCGACTGCCCGCAGACTTCCGCTTCGAGGGCGAGGAAGTGTATATCACCCGAGACTCGGCGACCGGTGATGTCGTGTTATCCAAACGTCCCGGGGCTCAGGTATGGAATGAGTTTTTCGCTCTACTCCATGCCATCGAGGTTCCGGCCGACTTTATGGCCGAACGCCCCATGAACAAGGTGCCCCCGGAACGCGGAATCTTTGATGATGAACTGTGACCCCGTCACAGCCGGGTGATCTTCATGAAATATATGCTGGATACCGACACGGTGAGTTATCTCATCAAGGGCACCTCGCCGACCCTGGAAGCCAAGGTGTCAGCACGGGTACCCTCCAGTGTCTTTATCTCCGTGATGACCCGGGCTGAGTTGCTTTACGGCCTGAAGCGTTTGCCCAAAGAGCATCGCCTGCAAAACGCAGTGCGACAATTTCTCAAAATAGTCCACAACTTGTTATGGGACGCGGAGGCGGCCGCATGGTACGCGGAGATCCGTCATCAACTCCACAGTAGCGGGCAACCGATCGGCGAGGTTGACATGATGATCGCGGCCCATGCCTTGAAGAAGTGCATGGATGCACGCCGACCCCCGAGGCGATGAGTCAGTGCGTCGCAGGACGACCGAGGGCCTTTTCGGTGTCCATCCGGCCTGTTTCATCCTTTTCCTTTTTTCTAAAGTCGGGTTTCTGTTCTGGCGATTTT
>JBEIRQ010000328.1:0-2359 GCA_040375885.1 Methylococcus sp. | reverse complement strand
GGTGGTGGTCTTCCATTTTGGGGTCACGGTGACTTCAGCCGCGGCCTTGATCCTGACCTACAGCCTGCTGACGTTGGCTGCCATTGATCTTGAGCAGCAGATACTTCCAGACAGCATTTCGCTGCCGGTCCTTTGGTTGGGCCTTTTGTTGAGTGTGATGGGTGGGCGGGTGGACTGTGAATCCAGCATCCTTGGGGCGGCGATCGGGTACTTGAGTCTGTGGTCGGTCTACCAACTCTTTAAGCGTTTAACGGGGAAAGAGGGCATGGGGTATGGCGATTTTAAATTGTTGGCACTCCTTGGCGCTTGGTTGGGTTGGCAGGCGGTCCCCTTAGTGATTGTTCTTTCCTCGGTGGTCGGTGCTCTCACCGGTCTTGGCCTTGTGCTCTTCCGTCATCATGCCTCAGACCAACCCATTCCCTTTGGACCTTTTCTCGCAGCCGCCGGTTGGATTGTTCTCCTTTTTGGTGAGGATTTGACCCGACTTTATTGGGGGCTCACCACGTGAAGGGGGCGCTAGGGCCTTTGCGTGTGGGCCTGACCGGTGGGGTTGGGAGTGGTAAATCGACCGTGGCCTCGCATTTTGAAGCGCTCGGGGTTCCGGTCATCGATGCCGATATCGTTGCCCGTCAAGTGGTGGCGCCGGGACAGCCCGCGCTGCTTGACATTGCAGCCTATTTTGGCGAGGAGGTCCTCAAAGAGGGCCAGCTCGATCGCGCCCTCTTAAGACGGAAGATTTTTTCTGATGACCATCAGCGTCGGTGGCTTGAGGGTTTGCTCCATCCCCTGATCTATAAGGCCATTGAACAGCAAATCGCATCGCTATCGGCGCCTTATGTGCTGATCGTGGTGCCCCTCCTCCTCGAGGCGGGATGGCAGAATTTAGTGGATCGGGTGTTAGTGGTGGATGTTGATCCTAAACTACAAATTCAGCGAGTAGTGGGGCGAGATCAGCTTGAATCCTCTGCGGTAGAAAAGATGCTGAAGGCCCAAATCATTCGGGAGACCCGGCTTTTGGCGGCGGATGATGTCCTCGACAACTCAGGATCCCCTGATGATCTTCCTGAAAAGGTCTTGAACTTGCACCAATCCTATCTCAACATGGCCGCGAGGTATCGTTAATTCCCCTTGAAGCTTTTGGCTCTGGCCCATGGCAAGGAAAGAGACCGCTTAAATTGACCCAAGGTCCTTCGGGCCGTGATGTCCAGTAGAAGAACTTCTGCTCCATCTTGAGGTCCTATCGGTAGCTGCCCTCTTTGAGATTGAATATTAAGAACTGAGTGATCGTAAGGTGGGCATGATGAGCCAAGGTCCATTCCATATCCCCTTTTTTTAGGGTGAAGGGGTGTGACGGGGGGGTTGAAACCTGATGGCTGACTGAATTTTTTTAAAGAAAACCCTAGTGTGTCTTAAGGTCTGAGGCTTCCTGAAAAAAAAAGGATTGAAAAATGGATACCCAGTACGCAGCAGAGGTGGTCAGCAATGTTTTTATGACGATGGCACTCCTATCATTTTTCATTCTCCTCGCACTCGAGAAGAAAAGACCTCATACACGCTTTGATCCATCGATCAGCAGGGAATCCATACTGACCAATCTATCCGCATTTTTCTTTAACAACATTTTCCTGACACTCCTCAGAGCGACATCGCTCTTTTTTATTGCTCAGAAGTTTGCAGGCCATGGGCTTTTGCACGGCCTCGAGGAGGGGCCCGTCAAGTGGCTGATGACGTTCTTTCTTTATGATCTCGCGATCTACGTCTGGCATGTGATAAATCACCATAACGATTTTCTGTGGCGATTCCACAAGGTTCATCATAGTGATAAAGCCTTTAACTTGACGACCGGCTTTAGGTTCCATGTGCTCGACCTCTTTATCGAGATCCCCTATAAATGTCTGTTCGTTATTCTGATTGGTGTTGATGCGCACATTGTGCTTGCGATGGAGGCCATTCAGCTGGTGTTCATCTTGTTCCATCATTCAAATATTGTTATCACCAACGAGGAGAAACTATCAGGGTTCATGATTACCCCCTCCTTGCATCGGGCGCATCACTCCTCCTTACGCGCTTAACACGATAGTAATTACGGTATTGTTTTTTCGGTGTGGGACCGACTGTTTGGAACCCTTCAAAACGTCCGTCCACAAAAGATTGGATTAGATGTGATTATGGCTGAAAACTTTCTTCAGCTTCTGTGTCTTGCTTTTTTAACGGAAGGCCATTTCAAGAGGATCCTCAAAATCATTCCAAATTTTGGTGGCAAAAAGTCTGGTTGAGGCTTATGCCCTAGCCCGATCATTCAACCAATGGTTCAGTTTCTCGGGCACTGTATGGTGCTCAACGATCAAAAGAGGTCCTT
>JBEIRQ010000119.1:0-5372 GCA_040375885.1 Methylococcus sp. | reverse complement strand
GCCGGTGGGGGACACGATCACCGCAACGGATCATCCTTGCGAGACGCCTTTGCCGGGTTTTCAGCAGGTTCAGCCTCGGGTTTTTGCAGGTCTTTTCCCCGTTGAATCTGATGACTATGAGAATTTGAGAGAGGCGCTCAACAAGCTGCACCTCAATGATGCGGCCCTTCAGTATGAACCTGAAACCTCGCAGGCTCTGGGTTTTGGATTCCGCTGCGGGTTTCTTGGGATGCTCCATATGGAAATCATCCAAGAGCGGCTGGAACGAGAATATGATCTTGATCTCATTACCACGGCACCAACGGTGGTCTATGAGATTCTGAAATCGGATGGATCCACCATCGAGATTGATAATCCCTCGAAGCTGCCGCCGCCAAATGAAGTAGCTGAAATTCGTGAGCCGATCATCGAAGCGAATATTCTGGTCCCGCAGGATTACCTTGGTAACGTGATGACCCTCTGTATCGAGAAGCGCGGGGTGCAAAAGCGGATGCAATTCATGGGGGGTCAGGTCTCGGTCAGTTTCGAATTACCCTTGAGCGAAGTCGTGCTGGATTTCTTTGACCGACTGAAGTCGGTCAGCCGGGGATTTGCCTCCTTTGATTATGAGTTCTTAAGGTTCCAGGAAGCACCATTGCTGAAACTCGATATCCTGATCAATGGCGAACGGGTTGATGCTCTCTCGCTGATTGTGCATCGGGATATCAGTCAGTCAAGGGGTCGGGATTTGGTCGAAAAGATGAGAGATCTAATCCCGCGTCAAATGTATGAGGTGGCCATTCAGGCTGCGATTGGCGCTAAGATCATTGCCCGTTCATCGGTGAAAGCGATGCGCAAAAATGTTCTGGCCAAGTGTTATGGCGGTGACATCAGCCGCAAACGCAAGCTGCTTGAAAAGCAGAAAGCCGGTAAGAAGAGGATGAAGCAGGTCGGGAAGATCGATATTCCCCAAGAAGCATTCCTCGCCGTATTGAGAGTCAACAAGGATTCCTGATGGATTACGATTTTTCTTTTTTCTTGGTGGTGGCCACCGGGGTCACTGGTTTTATTTCTGGTCTTTATGCCTTGATGACTCGGAACAGGCCCAGGCCATCCGATGCCGAATTGCCGGTGATCGTCGAGTACGCTCGGTCTTTTTTTCCGGTAGTCCTGATCGTCTTACTGCTTCGCTCCTTTCTCTTTGAGCCTTTCAGGATCCCCTCAGGCTCGATGATGCCGACGCTCCTCGTGGGTGATTTTATCTTGGTCAACAAGTTCACCTATGGGGTTCGCCTCCCGGTTCTCAATACTAAAATCATCGAAAATGGATCGCCTAAGCGGGGCGATATCGTGGTGTTCCGATTCCCAAAGGATCCAACCGTTGATTACATTAAGCGGGTCATTGGTCTTCCTGGGGACCGCATCGGGTATTTCAACAAGCAGGTCTATGTGAACGGTACCCCCATGAAGAAGGTGAGCCTTGGGCGCTACATCGGGGGCAGCCAGGGTGAATCGATGGACGGTGAGGGGCTTTTTAATGAGGAACTTGAGACGGTTCATCACGATATTCTGGTTCGAGAAGCGGATCCTTCGGCGAGAGAAGGGGAGTTTGTAGTGCCGGAAGGTCAGTACTTTGTGATGGGTGACAACCGTGACAACAGCAATGACAGTCGTTTCTGGGGCGCGGTTCCAGAACAGAACCTGGTTGGGCGGGCCTTCTTTATCTGGATGAGCTGGGATGCTCAGAAACCGGGCATTGCCTTTAGTCGTATCGGCACGGTGCTTGAGTGATCTTCCCACTCAAAGGGGTTGTGAGCGCTTGATCCAAGACCCCGACAAACTGGTCCGGAAACTCGGGCTAAAGTTCAAGCAGGCGGGTTTGATTCGGCAGGCGCTGACGCATCGGAGCGCCCATGCTGAGAACAACGAACGCCTCGAGTTTTTGGGTGACTCGGTGTTGGGGTTCGTGATTGCAGAGCGCCTTTACCAGAAGTTTTCAGAGGCCGATGAGGGGGTGCTCAGCCGCCTTCGGGCGACGTTGGTCAACCAGACCTCGCTCGCGGCGATTGCCCGTCAGCTGGAACTTGGGGATTATCTGATTCTGGGATCAGGTGAACTAAAGAGCGGTGGCTATCGGCGCGACTCCATCTTGTCAGATGCCCTTGAGGCACTCATCGGTGCCCTCTTGATTGATCAGGGGATGGATGCCACAAGACTTTGGATTTTAGCGCTCTTTAATGACCAGATTGAGAGTTTGTCGATGAGGGACTGGAAGAAGGATCCCAAGACCCGCCTCCAAGAATCGATGCAGGCCCGCGGTCTTGAATTGCCCCTTTATACTCTAAAATCAGTGGTCGGGCAGCCGCATGACCAAAGTTTCGTGGTGGAGTGTAAGGTGTCACTGACCGAGGCATCCTGTGAGGGGAGGGGATCTTCAAGAAAGCGCGCCGAGCAGGAATCGGCTGAAAAAATGCTCGCTAAACTGGTCGAAGAGTTTGGTCTCAAGGCCTGAGGGTGTCCCTCTTTAAGGGGGCTCCTTGAAACCGTTACACTGTTCCTATCCCTTTCGTTTGAAACCGTTTTTTTTTACATGAGGTCTCTCATATGACCCAAAAGATGATCGTTCCAGCGCTTCTGGCCATCACGTTGTTGTCGTTAGGCTCCTTAGGCCATGCGGCCGATAGTGCGCTTCGCCTCCCGAATCATGTCCAATCGACAGCGATCAGTCAGGCCGTGAAGTTAGGCCCTATGGCCTCTGAGGATCGTCTCACGCTCGCGGTGGTGTTGCGATTAAAGGACCCTTTGGGTCTTGAAGAGAGGGTGGGCCGCCTCTCCAATCCAAAAGACCCCAACTATGGCCAGTATTTGACCCCCGGGACCTTTGCCGACCAATTTGCCCCTGGTGCCGACGAAATGGCTCAGGTGGCGGATTTTTTCAAAGAGCAGGGATTCGATGTTGAAGAAGTGGCCGCGAACCGTCTCTTGCTGGTGGTTTCAGCACCGGCTTCAGTGATTGAAAAAGCCTTTGATCTTCGCCTTGATCGTTACCGAGGTGAGAGCGGAACCTTCATCGCCAATGACCGGGCGCCCCTGGTTCCTGCCGCTTTGAGTCCTCTGATCCTGACCATTCAGGGCTTGGATGATGTGCATCGCCGGGTACCACGATCAACGCTCGGTAGCACGCCTTCAGTGCCGGGTCTTGGGCCCAAGGAGATCGCATCCCTTCATGGTCTTGAGACTCTGGCAATACCCTCCGGTCAGACGCTGGGCTTACTCGAGATGGCCGAGGTGGCTTTCGGTGACATTGATCGATATCAATCGGCCTTTGGCCTCCCCAAGACCCCCGTTGAATCGCGCCGGCTGGGTGATCTCAAAGACGCAGATGCCACTCAGCGTTTGCTGGCGAGTGGGGATGTCGAATTGGCTCTAGGGACAGCGCCAGGACTCGGCCGGATTCTTCTCTACCAGAGCCAAAACACGGATGCCGGCATGCTCTTAGGGATGAACCGAGCGGCTGCAGAGGGTCTTGCCCAAGTTGTGGTGAGTCCGCAGGGCCTTCCTGAGGCGGATCTTCTAAAAGATTGTGGGGGCTGTAGCCAGTTTCTTGAGGCGGAGAGCCAGATCCTTCAGGAAATGGCCGCCCAGGGTCAGTCCTTTGTCGCGGCCGCCGGTAACGTTGCTGGGGATCCCTCACAGGACAGCTCTTCTGCCTCGGTGGATGATCCTGCAGCACAGCCTTACGCGATGGCGGTAGGTGGGACTCAGGGTCGTCCTTTAGGTTTAGAAGTGGTCTTGAATGATGGCCATGGCCTTGCTTCTGGGGGCGGCGTCAGTGGCTTTTGGCCGTTGCCGATAAGTCAACAAGGCGTTTTGACGGCGATCTCTCAACGCCAAAGGAATGTCCCTGATCTCGCGCTTCATGCCGATCCCGAAGCGGGCTATGCCATCGTGGCTCAAGGCGCTTGGAAAAAAGTCGGGGGCACCGGCTCTGCGGCGATCCTTTGGGGTGCTATCACGGCCCGGCTGAATGCAGAGCGAGAGGCCCACCAGTATCCCCTCTTGGGGTATGGGAACCCGACTCTTTGGCAGTTGAACCAAGAAAAGGGACCTGATGCTGGATTTAAAGATATTACCCATGGAGGCAATGGCCGGTCTGTCGCTGGTTTAGGCTATGACAATGTCTCGGGTTGGGGGGCGCCTGAGGGTGATCTCTTGGCGCTGGCTCTGTCAGGGAATACCTTGGCGGTGAAACCGCATCAGGTGAAGCCCAAGGTCATACCGATGGATCCCTTGGTGATTACGGCCACGCCTTCCACCACGGTGGTCGAGCAAAAAGTCGCCTTGAGCACCACCGGCGGCGTTGGAACCGGAGCCGTGACCTACCAAATTACTCAACAAACGCCCAATCTTGAAGTTGCGACCCTCGAGCCGAACCGTTTTAAATGTGTGATTAGAAATAAGACTAATCTCGTCGGCCGATTTTCTGCGGGAACCTGCACCGTCGTCGCGACTAAAGCCGCAGATGGCACGTATCCAGAACAGACATCGGACCCCATCAATATCACGATCAATAAAGCCGACCAGCTGAAGTTGGTCATCGCCACGGACCCGAATCCGGTGCCGGTTGGTGCGACCACGTTCTTGTCTACGGTCGGTGGATCAGGCATCGGCAAACTCAATATGAAGGTGGTCAAACGGACGGGTTTCGCCCTTTGCGAAATCTTTTACGGCATCCTCTGGTCATATGGGGGTGCCGGGAGTTGTTCGGTACAGGCATTCAAGGATGGCGATAACGCCTATAACCCGAATACCTCCAAGATCTTACTGATCAACACCAATTAGCCTTTAAGGGGTCGACCCGATTCAGTGAGCCGAGTGTTACCGCCCCTGCTTGGATTGCCATCCCCATTGGGTGGTTTTCTGACTTTTCCCCATGGAGAGACGATCCCATCATGAAATCCGGATTTGTTGCCATTGTCGGTCGTCCGAACGTCGGGAAGTCGACCTTGGTCAATCACTTGATTGGCCAAAAGATCTGTATCACCTCAAGGCGCCCACAAACGACCCGGCACCGGATCTTCGGGATTAAGACAACGGAAGAAGGCCAGGCGGTCTTTGTGGATACACCCGGGATTCATGCCAGTGAAAAAAGGGCGATGAATCGCTACCTCAATAAGGCCGCCGGTGCGGCCTTGGCTGATGTGCACTTGGTGGTCTGGGTCATTGATCGCCCCGCGTTTCTTTCAGAGGACGAATTGGTGTTGCAGCGCATTCAGCGTTCCGGAGCCCCAGTGATTCTCGCCATCAACAAGATTGATCGGTTGGAAGACAAGGATCTTCTCTTGCCCTTCCTGCAGGCGGCCGGTGAACAGCACGATTTTGCGGCGATGATT
>JBEIRQ010000175.1:0-4023 GCA_040375885.1 Methylococcus sp. | reverse complement strand
GTGGTCGCTCTCATGCAAGCGCAATCACCACGCCCGGTGAACACCTTCACCATCGGCTTTGAAGCGGCGGCCTACAACGAGGCCGAGGCAGCAAGAGCCGTCGCTCAGCATCTCGGCACACATCATACTGATCTCTTGCTGACGCCAGCGGATGCCCTCTCCATCATTCCAGGACTCCCGGCACACTATGACGAACCGTTTGCCGACTCTTCCCAAATTCCGACCCTGTTGGTCGCCAAACTCGCCCGCGAAAGTGTCACCGTCAGCCTCTCCGGTGACGGTGGCGATGAGCTCTTTGGTGGCTACAATCGTCATGTCTGGGCCATGCAGATTGGGCGGCGTTTGCGTTTTTTCCCTCAGGGCGCGCGGCAGACCCTATCGGCCCTGATGACAGCATTTCCTCCGCATGCCTGGGATACCCTTTTTAGAACGCTGGGCTTTATGCTGCCGAGTGGGCTCCGCTATTCGAGTCCTGGCGATAAGATCCACAAGCTCTCGCAGTTGCTTTCAGCAAAGACTCCGGAAGCCCTTTATCTTGACCTTTTATCCCACTGGAAAGACCCCAGTCGGGCTCTGATAGGGAACCCTAAGGAACCCGCCACGGTGATGAATGACCCGACCCAATGGCCCGAACTCCGGGAAGTGGAAAATCGGATGATGTATCTCGATCAGGTGGGGTATCTTCCCGATGACATCCTCGTCAAGGTCGATCGAGCCGCCATGGCGGTGAGCCTTGAAACCCGCATTCCCTTTCTCGATCACCGGGTCTTCGAATTTGCGGCAACCCTCCCGCTCTCGATGAAGATTCGCGATAACGAAGGAAAGTGGTTATTGCGGCAATTGCTTTACCGCCATGTCCCTAAAGCCTTGGTCGAACGTCCCAAAATGGGCTTTGGGGTCCCTATCGATGATTGGCTAAGAGGCCCCCTCAAGGACTGGGCGGAAGCACTGATTGAGCCTCAACGCCTCAAGAAAGAGGGCTACTTCCATCCTCGACTGATTCAGGAAAAATGGTTACGTCATCAATCAGGACGACACAACGAATCGCATCGCTTGTGGAGTGTCTTGATGTTTCAAGCCTGGCTTGAGAGCACCCATTGATCCCTGGAGCTAACCCCTTGAATGCCCCTCGAAAACCGAAATTATTGTTTTTTGTGGCCGAAGACTGGTATTTCTGCTCGCATCGACTGCCGCTTGCGATCGCCGCGAGGGAGGCAGGTTATGAGGTGGTTCTAGCCACCCGGGTTCAGGCCCACCGATCCATCATCGAAGCGGCCGGTATTCGCCTTTTGCCATTGGACCTCTCGCGGGGCGCCAAAAATCCTTTCAAGGACTGGCGAACCCTCCTCAAGCTCTATGGGATTCTGCGTTCAGAAAGACCCGACATTCTCCATAATGTCGCGATGAAACCGGTGCTCTATGGCAGCCTTGCGGCCAAATTTGGCAGCAAGGCCTCTGTCATTAATGCCCTCGCAGGCCTTGGCCATCTCTTTGCCGTCAATGGCCGATCAAGACACCTTCGCCGACTGGTTCATGTTGCTCTTAAAGCCCTCCTCCTCCGGTCTGGTCGAGTCATCGTTCAAAATCCAGATGACCTAAGGCTGCTCGTCGAATCAGGAACGATCGAACAAAATCAGGCCACGTTGATCCGCGGATCAGGCGCCGACCTCGACCGATTCAAACCCACGCCAGAACCCTCGGGGCCTCCCGTCGTGGTGATGGCGGCCCGATTATTATGGGATAAGGGAGTCGGGGAGTTTGTTGCTGCTGCTGAGAAACTAAAGCGCGAAGGACTCAAGGCCCGCTTCATTCTGGTCGGGGAACCGGATACCGAAAATCACTCCTCCATCCAAAAGGAGCAAATAGAGATCTGGGTCCAAGAAGGCGCCATCGAATGGTGGGGCCAACAGTCGGATATGCCCTGGGTCTTCTCACAGTGTCATATCGTTTGTCTGCCGTCTTATTATGGCGAAGGTGTTCCAAAGGTCCTTCTGGAAGCGGCTGCCTCCCAACGCCCGATCATCACCACCGATATGCCCGGCTGCCGGGAAGCCGTTGAGCATGAAGAGAATGGGCTATTGGTTACAGCCCGCGATGTAGCGGATCTCGCCGAGGCCCTCCGTCGCCTGATCGAAGACCGCCCCCTCAGGGAGCGACTCGCGCAACGGGGACGACAACGAGCCGAACAGGAGTTTGGTATTGAAAAAGTGGTTAGCGCCACATTAGAACTCTACAGCGAGTGCCTTGGAGCCCCTCCCCTAAAACCCAAATAAAGGAGATCGTCTTGTCCCCCGCCGTTCACTTTTGAGCGGTATCCTTAGAGGGAGGCCATTCCTTGATTGTAGTCACTCAAAGGAATCTCTAAAATCCGCCGTTTTTATTTTTATGGACACCCCAGCATGTCTGATGACTTTAACCGACTGAGCCAGGAGCTGATTGAAGCCGGACGCTTCATCGACCAAAAGGGCTGGGTACCTGCCACCAGCGGCAACTTTTCGGCAAGACTCCCAGACGGCCGAATCGCTATTACGGTATCCGGTCGACATAAGGGAGCCTTGACCCCTTCGGACATTATGCTCATCGATGCTGAAGGCATATCACTTGATGGACAAACCTCTTCGGCTGAAACAGGACTCCATACGGCGCTCTATCAGCGCTTCGAGAAGGTCGGCTCGGTCCTTCATCCCCATTCGCCAGCCGCAACGCTTCTATCGAGACTCCGAAAGGATGACGTCGTCCTTGAGAACTATGAACTATTGAAAGCTTTTGATGGCATAAAGACGCATGCAACTAAGATTCGGATACCCATTTTTGACAACGATCAGGACATCCCCCGATTGCAAAGGGCGGTAGACGCCTGGCTCGATCGCGAATCGGATCCCCATGCCTATATCATCAGAAGCCATGGTTTTTATACTTGGGGAGCCACGGTCAAAGATGCACTTCGTCAAGTCGAAGCCCTTGAATATCTACTCGACATTGAATCACGCCTGTCAGGAGCAACCCCCGCATGAGCCTTTTATCCATCACCACCGACAGCAACCCAAAGGCCCCTGAATGGGTTCGCGACCCTCTCGAGATTGCCGAGAAACTCAGCCATATTGGCGTCCTTTTTGAGCGTTGGGAGGCCCATCAACCCCTGTCAGACCAGGCCTCTGAGGAGGAAGTGATCAAGGCCTATCAACAGGCAATCGATCACCTTAAAGATCTCTATGGCTTTCAATCCGTCGATGTCGTGAGCCTCAAGCCAGACCATCCGGATCGAGAGGCCCTTCGGGCCAAATTTCTGAATGAACATACCCATGACGAATTTGAAGTGCGCTTCTTCGTGGAAGGGCGGGGTCTTTTTGCCCTCCATCACGAAGATCGAGTTTTTTTAGTGCTGTGCGAAAAGGGAGATCTTCTGAGTGTGCCTGATGGCGTTCGGCATTGGTTCGACATGGGGATTGAGCCTGACTTTAAGTGCATCCGCCTCTTTACCAATCCTGAAGGCTGGGTTGCCAACTTCACCGGAGATCCGATCGCCGATCAGTTCCCAAGGCTCGCCGAATTCCTTGAGGTCGGATGATGATTGACTCTATTTTGACCGATATCGAAGGAACCACATCGTCACTTTCCTTCGTGAGAGACGTCCTCTTCCCCTACTCCAGAACGCATCTCCCCGCATTCATTAAGGCGCACGCTCAAGATCCATTGATTCAGAAAGAACTTGAGGCGATCAACCAACTCAAAGGCGCTGTTCTGTCGCAAGAAGAAGCCATAGACCAATTACTCACGTGGATTGAGCAAGATCAAAAGGTCACACCGCTCAAAGCCCTGCAAGGGCTCATCTGGGAGGCAGGCTATGAACAAGGCGACTTCCACGGACACCTTTATGAAGATGCGGCCAGAATGCTCAAAGTCTGGGCCTCCCAAGGAATCAAACTCTACGTGTTTTCAGTGAGATGGGGGTCGTTTAAGAGCTCATGGGGTTTGCTGATCGGCGCATAGGGCAGGCCATTTTGCTCAAATAGATCCGCAAGG
>JBEIRQ010000405.1:0-1605 GCA_040375885.1 Methylococcus sp. | reverse complement strand
GGCCAATGACCGTTCCAGCACCAATCTCGACATCCGGTCCGATGATCGAGAAGGGGCCTACGCTGACCCCCTCGCCGATGATGGCGGCTGGATCAACGATGGCCGCAGGATGGATCAAGCGTCCTGCTCCTCTTCCGCCGCCGCGCACATGATTTCAGCGCTGGCCACGAATTCACCATCGACTTCCGCTCGGCATTCAAAGGCCCAGATGTTGCGTTTGTGGCGCACATACGTGGCTTCCAGGCGGAGCTGATCGCCTGGCACTACAGGCCGCTTAAACCGTGCTTTGTCAATGCCGACGAGGTAGTAAGTCCGGTTCTTTCCCACGAGCCCTGCCATGGAGCGTCCTGCCAGAAGACCTGTGGCCTGTGCCAGCGCCTCAAGGATGAGGACGCCAGGCATGATTGGAACCTTGGGGAAGTGTCCCAGAAAGAACGGCTCATTGGCCGTAACATTTTTGATGGCAAGCAGACGCTTGCCGGGTTCGACCTCAAGGACCCGATCCACGAGAAGGAACGGGTAACGATGAGGTAGATATTCCTTAATTTCTTGAATATCCAAGGGATAACCTGTCGTCGGAAAACGCGTTAAAAAGGAACGAAAGCTTACTTCTTGGCGCCGCCCGTCAGTTGCTTTTCAACCTGATCGGTGATGTTCAGGCCATCCTTTGCAAAGGCCACGCCATCGACGAGGATCAGGTCAAAGCCCTGGTCTTTAGCGACGGTCTGGATCGCGTCCTGGATCACTTTCTGAATCTTGGCCATTTCTTGGTTGGCGCGAAGACCATAATCCTGACGCATTTCATCCATTTCGCGCTTGAATTCACGGCTTCGATCGATCAGTTCCTTCTCGGTCTTGCGCTTGTCCGCATCGCTCATCACCGCGGCATCTTTTTCAAGCTTTTCTTCAAGCTTCTTAAGGTCCTTCTGCTCGTTGACCAGCTTGGTTTCCTTGGGCTGGAACTCCTTTTTGAGTTCCGCTTGGGACTTCTGACTCTGGGCCGACTGATCAATCAACTTACGGAGGTCAACGACGCCGACCTTAAGATCTGCAGCGGAAACGCTGCCAGCAAGAACCAGACCTGAGAGCACTGCGAGAACTTTCTTAGACATGAAGAAATCCTGAATGTAATTGGGACGGGAGGAGTATGCGCCAGGAGGATGCCGCACCCCGCAACGGGCATCGTCCCCTCCGGACAATGGGTCGATTATACAAGACCCGGAGCATTCCCGGGGTTTATCCACGGTAAAGCGGTAATATTTGTCAAAAGGCAGTCATGGGATGGGTTCGTCGAAAATGAGAGGCAGGGGTCAGGGTCATCAGCACAGACGGGGACTTTTTCTCGCCGCGGGAGGGCTTTTTTTAGCGCTTCAAGGCTGTGGCGATCCCCCCAACAATCCCTATGCGAAGGGGGATTCCCATGCCAAGACGCTTTACACCTCCTTTGAAGAGCGGCCCAAGCATCTCGACCCCGCAAGAGCCTATAGCGCCAACGAGTACGAGGTCATTGCTCAGGTTGTTGAGCCGCCCCTCCAGTATGCCTACCTCAAGCGGCCCTATGCCCTCGAACCCCTTGCCGCCGCTGAATTTCCTTCGGTCACCTAT
>JBEIRQ010000374.1:0-2016 GCA_040375885.1 Methylococcus sp. | reverse complement strand
CTGTCGGGCCTACGGGAGTCCGCCCTATCACTAGAAACCTTGTCGTGTTGTCAGGCTCGTCCTCGATATCTCGCTCAAGGATATGGAGACCATAAAGTTCCGCAGCGACCTCCCCTGCGATGGCGGCGGCGTGCTCCTGTTCAGCGGCTAAGCGAGCGGCTTCTGCATTACTGCTCACCGCGGTCCGTTGCGCCTGTGGAAGGAATCGATCGAGCCATTGACGGCATTGTGCGAGGGATTGTTGATGGGAGTAGACCATATCAATCTCATCAAACCGTTGCTTTCGGGACATCAGATTATGATGAATCCTGAGGCTTACTTCACCCGTGATAACCAAGGAAGAATGCAATAGGCTATCGAGCGTATGAGTGATTACCCCTTCCGTTGAATTTTCAACAGGCACCACCCCGTATTGGCACGCACCACTTTCAACGACCTTAAAAATATCATCGATGGAGGCTGTCGGTGTTGCACAAATAGCATGGCCAAAATGTCGATAAGCGGCTTGCTGAGTGAAGGTGCCTTCTGGGCCAAGAAAAGCCACGGCTAATGGCTTTTCAAGCGCAAGGCATTCAGACATCAGTTCCCTAAAAAAACGACCTATGGTATGCCGGCTGAGGGGGCCCTCATTCTTATCCATCATTCTTCTAAGAACTTCGACTTCCCTTTCAGGTCGATGGAAACAGTCGATTTCACCTTGGGCGATCTTGATCTCTGCTACTTTTTTGGCACAACGGGCACGGCGGTTGACGAGCTCCAAAAGCGCGTCGTCAATATGATCGATCTCCTGCCGTATCGATTGAAGTTCTTTTTGAGTGGATCCGCTCATGCTGACCTGCCGTGATCGTAAGAGGGTTCTTTGAGCTTTTGAACAACAGACACAAGATGCTCCATCATCCGTAACGACGCTCGAAATCAACCATGAAGTCGACCAGCGCCTTCACACCCGAAAGGGGCATGGCGTTGTAGATACTCGCTCTAAAACCCCCTACTGAACGATGCCCTTCAAGATTCACCAACCCCTCTTTTTTCGCCTCAAGAAGGAAGGAAGATTCAAGGCCCGGGGGCTTTATCGCAAAAGGGATATTCATTTGCGAACGGCAAGAAGGAGCGACCGGATTATGAAACAATGATGAATCATCAATGGCTCGATAAAGAGTCGCGGCTTTCTCTTGATTGACTTTAGCAATCGCCTCCAAACCTCCTTGTTGAATTAGCCATTCAAGGACAAGACCCAACAGATACCAGGCGTAGGTGGGTGGCGTATTTAACATCGATTTCTCAGCGGCCTGAAGGCGATAGTTAAGAATCGATGGTGTTTCCCTGATAGCCGATCCCAGAAGATCATCACGCACAATGACCACCGTCACCCCAGCAGGCCCCATGTTTTTTTGGGCCCCGGCATAGATCAGACCAAAACGGGACACATCAAGGGGTCTTGAGAGAAGATCAGAGGACATATCTGAAACCAAGGGTATCCCGAAAGGATCTGGAATTGTATGAAACTCCACACCGCCGATGGTCTCATTCGAGGTATAGTGAAGATAGGCTGATGCCTCGTCACGATGCCATTCCGCATCCTCTGGTATGTGACAAAAACCAGAAGATGATCCGCTGGCAACTTCAACGACCTCGGCGTAATGCTTGGCTTCAGCCATGGCCTTTTGCGACCAGATTCCGGTATTAACGTAACTGGCCTTGGCCCTCCCTCGAAGAAGATTCATCGGGATCGCTGCAAACTGACCCGTCGCCCCCCCTTGAAGAAATAGGACCTGATACTCTGAAGGTATCGAGAGCAATTGACGAAGATCCGCCTCGGCCTTCTGAGCGAGTGATTGATAAGGAGCACATCGATGGCTGACTTCCATGACAGACATCGAAGAGCCTTGCCAGTCTAGGATCTCATCTCGAGCCTGCTGAAGGACTGCAGCAGGCAACATCGAGGGCCCTGCGGAGAAGTTATAATGGCGCGTCACCCGAATCTCCAGCTACCTCACCACTCTCCTCGATGGCCTG
>JBEIRQ010000304.1:0-2619 GCA_040375885.1 Methylococcus sp. | reverse complement strand
CGGTAGGTAGGCCCGTGGCCCCTCTTTTTGTGCCTCAGCAACCGACGGCGGCCGTCGGCGAATGGCGTTCACCGAAAGCCCGAATGCGCTGTGAAGATCTTCGGGTGCGCTTTGGGGATCATGAAGTCCTCAAGGGGGTCAGTCTTGATATGGGGCGAAATGAAGTCACCGCCGTCATAGGTCCTTCGGGTGCCGGCAAATCAACCTTTCTGAGATGCCTTAACCGGATGGTGGAGGCCAATGACCATTGTGAGGTTCAGGGGCGTGTTCTTCTCGATGGCGAAGATATCCATGCCCCGGGTGTTGATGCGGTCCGTTTCAGGGGACGTATTGGGATGGTCTTTCCAAAGCCAAACCCCTACCCCAAATCGATTTATGAGAATGTGGCCTACGGTCTAAGGATCCATGGGCTGGTTTCTTGCAAGAGTGAAGAAAGTTCGCTCGTCGAATTGGTTTTTCGTCAGGCCGGGGTTTGGCGGGAGTTCGGTCGTCGGCTTCTTCAGCCGGCCTTGTCTTTAACCCCAGGGGAGCAGCAGCGGCTTTGTATTGCTCGGGCACTGGCGGTTAATCCTGAAGTGATTTTGATGGACGAACCTTGCTCGAGTCTTGATCTTGGATCGGGGGCCAAGATCGAACAGATGATTGATGAATTGCGTCAGGCCTATACCATCGTCTTAGTCTCTCATTCCCTGAAGTCCGCGGCCCGTGTCTCACAGCGAACGGCCTTCATCCGTGAGGGAAGGCTCGTTGAGGTGGGACCAACCGCCATGATGTTCACCGCCCCAAGTCATCCTTTAACCGACCGTTTTATCAGTGGCTACAGCGAATAACCTTATTGGAGCGTGTGATGATGAATGATGGTGCGGAAGGTCATACCTTCAAACGATTTGATGGGCAGTTGTCGAATCTCCACCTGATGGTTGTCGAGATGGGGCAGGCAGTTCATCAGCAGGTTCAAGATGCGCTCACCGCCGTCAGGACCCAGGATACTCAGCTGGCCCAGAAGGTTTTAGGGCGCCATCATGAGATTGACCGGATGGAAGTTCTGGCGGACGCCGAGATCGTCGAGGTGATTGCTCAATATGCACCCCTTGCCTCTGATCTTCGCCTGGTCATTGCGGTCTCAAAAAGCGTCGGTGATCTTCAAAAAGTCGGTGAAGAGGCCGCGCGCATGGCTATGCTGCTTGAGGAAATTCGGCTTGAATCTGTGCCCCCTTTGATGGAGACCTTGTTGGCTGAGGTGGAACGAATGGGTGGTTTGGTTTTATCGCATCTCGATACAGCGGTGGGGCTTTTTGGGCAATGGGACGAAGAGAAAGCACACCATGTCATCGCGGGGCACCGGCAGATGGATGGCGACTTTCAGACGGAGCTTCATCGGGTGATGACCTGTCTCCTTGAAGAGAGCCTTGACGTCAAGGAGGCGGTCCGTCTGGTTCTCGTCGCAAAATCACTCGATCGGATTATCCATCATGCTTTGAATCTCGCTGAATATGCGATGTTCGAGGTGTATGGCGGCGTTGCCTTGCGTTCCTAGTGTCGATTTCCTAGGAGGCGATCTTAAGATCTTAAAAAAACCCCGCTTCGGCGGGGTTTTTTGATCGTCCTCTATGGGATCTTGATGGGCCTCCTTAGGGAGGCCCATCTCCCTCCTTAGGTCGCTTCGTCCATCAACTCGATTTCTTCCCGATCTAGGAGTTGCTCTTTCTCCTTTTTACACATGCTCTTATCGCCATTATTTTTCTTCTTACAGGCCTCATAAGCCAGGCGCTCTGGGCTCCGCTTAATGTTGGGGTTGGGTTTATTCATGTTGGCGCAGCCCAACAGGGAGAAAAGGATAAAAAGGGTGGTGATGATCTTGAACATGGGTTTTCTCGTTGTATCGGTTGTTCGAATGTCGTAAGGCTTAAAAAGCAGTCAGAGTTTCAATGAGGAATGTCTCAAGTCTTCGGGCTACGTTCTTTGTAGGGCCTTTCCTTGGACTTATTTTTACACCTCTTGAGGACTTCTTAGAAGTCGATGCGGACTGCCGTTTCCCAAATATTCGGGCTGAGGCCATTGAAGCAACCGATGCTGGCACTAGATCCTTGTCCTGGGAAATTGCACTTGCCGCCCGAGGCATTGAGGGCCTGTGAGGTGTTGGTCGCAAAGACATGAACCCAGTTGGTCATGAACCGAACTCTCGGTGTCATGTACCAGTTGAGGGCGAACGTTCCGATATCAATGGCGCCACCATTGATGTTTTTGGTGTTCATGTCCATCAGATCGTAACGTGCGGCTACTTCCCAGGCGCCCCAGCCGTCACCTGCGAGGAAATTGGACCTTGGGATGAGACGATTCCAGGTGCCTTTCTTTTCATCATAGGGTCGGGTTTCACCCGTAATGAACCAGCCGCCGGAGACGTAAAAGCCTTGCAGGAGATCGGCGCTGCTGTAATTGTACCCATTCACTTGCGCCATCATAAATTCAGAGGTGGTGTGGAAGGGGCCGTAGGCGCCTGCAAGTTCGGCACCAAACATATTGACACTGTTGGCCTGATGTTGGACCACGTTTTTGCCGCCGGTACAGGCACCGGTTGAGCTGTTATAGGTTCCGCCAACGCACTTGGTGTTGGTGAGG
>JBEIRQ010000354.1:0-2165 GCA_040375885.1 Methylococcus sp. | reverse complement strand
TTGGATATTCCCAGACCGGCGAACCCATGGCGCGAAGTTCTGAAAGTCGGTCCTTCACTCCTTCATTTGACCAAAAGATGTACCTTGCCCGATTGCCGTCAGGGGCCTGGGCATCTTTCACTGGCGAGTAAAATCGCTCCACGTTCTTGTTATATATCACATGCGTAAACGATTTCCTGCCGGACCCATGAAGCGCGGTCCAGTTAAACTTGGCGCAGTCGTTGTAAGTAAGCCCAGTGTCATAACCGGCATCCATAAACGTCAATTTGTCAGGCACCTTTAACCGCTGCTGAATTGCACGAATGTTTTCTACAGTCAAAACCTTGCTATGATAAATCAACCGGCTACTGCCATCGGCCCTAAACCCTCGAGCTATCATCCAGAAGTGATCTCTTTGGCGGTCAATCCCAATAAGCCGCTTAACCTCTCCATCAATGGGTTGACCATCGATATGATCCGCGAAGAAATAATCGCCCGAAGTGAGGTTCATTTGAGGCAGCTCCACTTCGTCGCTCCAGGACTGCGCAAGTCGCTTTTGCCGGAATTGCTTTAAAGGCTCTGTGACTCCTCGTTTCTTTGAGTCATTAGCCTTGATCCATTCAATCACCATGTCTGCCCAAGAGATCCACCAAACACTCTGGGCGGGCCATGTAAATGATACGTTTCCTGCGATAGGCTGGTTCTCTGTTTCGATTTCGTATCTACCGCGGCCAGACATCCCGCGGCGGCCCTGCGTTGTGTCCAATGTGACAAACTCACAGTGAGGGCATTCATGCCGAACGCTTGCAGCAACCCCAGCCCAATCCCATTCGCCCGTTGAAGTCTTGGCCTCGTCATACTTAATCGAAGTCCAAAGGTACTTATGCCAATGCCCACACGATTCACACTCTGTCCCCCATTCGTGAATCTCGCCGGCCTGAAACTCATTATCAAAATCGTCCTTAGTGGTGCTTCCCTGTGAAACCAAAATGGTCTTGCGGTTCCATCGGTCGTGGTGCCGCTTCTTCATCTCGCCAATCATCCCTTGATCCCATTGCCAACACTCATCCCCGTAGCAGTAGCGCATGGATTTCTCCTGAAGAGAAGACATGTTTGCCCCGGACATGAAGAGCGCCATGTGGCTAAACATGATCGCCGTTTTGCGCTTCTTGTGCCGGTCCTGCGGGAACAGTCGAGCCACAGGCGGACAAGCCTCAAGAATCGGCATCAAACGAGACTCTGCCCAGTCCGATGCGGTCTCATCTGTTTGCCCCACCAATAACATCGGCCCAGGTTGCTGTGCAATAATCCATGGAACAACCAACTCCAACAAAGTCGTCTTTCCCCCGCCGGTCGGAGCGCGAACCACAATTTGTTTCACCCTGTCGTTGCATACCGCACGAAAAACGTCATTTAACCAAGGAGCATTGTCAGGCGAGAACCGCTGAGATCTTGCGGAATGTGGTAGTCGTATATTCTCCACAAGCCAATCCAATGGATCACCCTGAAAACTGGTCACGATCCCTGCCGAAATACCTTCTGCCAACGGGTTGATCATAATTTGTTTTTGATTGATACAAGCAAAACATCCGTTCGAGCTAGCAAGCCGGCGCGAATTCCAATCTCGTCAAGGCCGGCCAATTGCCCAGGAAGATCGTTTACCATAGAGGCAATTTCTGCCGATAGCAAAGCGCCAATTGCAATGCCCGCCTCGCGAACCTCCGCCCGAGAAACCAATTCGCCTCGGTCCTTGGCAATAGTAATGTTCAGCCGCTCAATCTCCTTGCGAAGCTTTTCTGTTCTTGCTTCAGAAAGCGTCATCAAAGGCGCAGATGCCTCATCAACAGATGCATGGCTATTCTTGACCTGAAGCTTTGGAACCACAACCTTTGGTGGCTTTGCTATTTTTTCTTTTGCGGGCTTGCATCGAGCGTCGTCATGGGCTTTCCTCCAAGAACGTATCTGATCTAATGTCCATCCTCGGTTCAACCCGAGCTTGTCCCAACGCTGGACGGCTCCCTTTGTAACTCCAAAGGCTTCAGCAATTTGCTTGAGGGAAAAAGGCGGTTTAGGATCCGGCATTACAGAACTATACGGCAAAGTATACGGGTATACTAGGCATTTATTGCCCAGTATACCTAGGCAATTTTTGCCGCTCATAGGGAATGGAAAGGAGACGCCGACAC
>JBEIRQ010000298.1:0-2661 GCA_040375885.1 Methylococcus sp. | reverse complement strand
GTCCCTTCGTAATCGATCCCAAGGCCGCCGCCGACATCAGCAACGCTGATTTCAGCCCCAAGGCCCCGTAGCTCCTGGTAGTAGCGAGCTGCCTCACGAAGAGCCGTCTTGATATCGCCGATGTCTGCGACTTGCGACCCCATATGAAAGTGCATGAGCTTGAGCCATTCCAGTTTGCCGGCTTCTTTGAGAAGGCTGACGAACTTCAGGATCTCGCCACTGTGAAGGCCAAACTTGGACTTTTCCCCGCCACTGTTTTGCCATTTGCCCGCGCTGATACTGGAAAGTCTGATTCTGACGCCGAGTTGAGGCTCAATGCCGAGGTTGGCTGACTCGGAAAGGACGACGCCAAGCTCAGAGAGTTTCTCGACGACGATGAAGACATTGAGACCCAGGGTGCGACCTATCAGTGCCAGCCGAATATACGAACGATCCTTGTAGCCATTGCAAATCACGGTCCCTGCATCTGAAAGGGCCAAAATGGCCAGTAGTTCCGATTTGCTTCCGGCTTCAAGCCCCACCGGGTATTGACCATTCTGCAACAGGGCATTGATGACCCCGCGTTGCTGATTGACCTTGATGGGGTAGACGGGGGTATAGCCGCCTCCAAAATCATGCTCCTCCCGCGCCTTTGCGAAGGCTTCGGTCAGACGCACCACCCGATCTTTGAGGACATCGGTAAACCGGACCAAAACAGGCAGTGCCAGTCCCTCCCTGCGGATGTCATCGATGATCTCTGGCAAAACCACTTCACCGTGGCCGAGATTTCTTGAGGGTCTGACGGTGACTTGGCCATCGTCATTGATGTCGAAATAGCCCTCTCCCCAGTGTTCGATCGCGTAGACTTCGCGGGAAAGGGCTGTACTCCAGTTCGAGGGCATCAAATAATTCCTTGGTCAATGGCGCAACAAACCCCGCCGCTTAGGCCGTGGATGATAGCGCTATAATTGTTCGCTCAACGAATCTCCAAGAACCACAGCGCATCCCATAACAGCCGGAGGGCTTTAAGGAGTTGCCTTCAGAGTTTCTGACTTGGCGGATCGATGAAGCAGTAAAGAATCCCCTTAGGTTGGATAGGGGAGAAATCCATAACACCGCAATTATGTGGAAAATCCAACGCCTTTTCCATGAGAGGAATATTAAATGATCGGGTCACCCGGTTGGTTTACTGAGATCTATCCCAAGCACGGAAGCGCCTTTTCGATCAAGGTCAAGTCAAAGCTTGAAGAAGTCCAATCCGATTTCCAGAAAATCGAGATGTTCGATACGGAGTGGTTTGGCAAGTTGATGATCATCGACGGTTGCACGATGGTTTCTGATCGTGACAACTATCTTTATCACGAGATGATGACCCACCCCGTTCTCTTTACCCATCCGAATCCCAAAAGGGTTTGGGTGATTGGTGGCGGTGACTGTGGGAGCCTCAAAGAGGTTTTGCGTCATCCGGACGTCGAACAAGCCATTCAGATTGAAATTGACGAACAGGTGACGCGACTTGCCGAAAAGTATTTTCCGGACCTTTGCGCATCCAATTCAGATCCTCGTGCGCAACTTCTCTTTATTGACGGCATTCAGTGGGTCAAGGATGCTCCTGATGGCAGCGTGGATGTGATCATTGTCGATAGTACGGATCCCGTAGGTCCTGCTGAAGGGCTATTTAATGAGTCTTTCTATCGTGAATGCATTCGCTGTCTCGGGAAGACAGGAATTTTGGTTCAACAGAGTGAATCGCCCCTTTTTCATGAGGATCTCATCATGGATATGCATGCAACGATGAGGGCGGCTGGATTTGCTCAAACGAAGACGTTCTATTTCCCTCAATGCCTTTATCCGTCAGGCTGGTGGAGTGGAACTATGGCTTCCATGAGTGATCTTTCAAATTTTAGAGAGTCAGCGGCGAGTTCGCGCCCCTTCGAATCACGTTACTACAATGTCGATCTTCACAAAGCGGCATTTGCCACGCCAGAGTTCATGAAGCGTCGTCTGGCAGCACTTTGAGCATTGGGTTCTAGGAGAACAACATGGCAGAAAAAGAAGTGAGTGAAGCGCTTTTCAAGCTTCGCACAGAAGTCGAAAAGCTGGAGCAGGGACATCCTGAGTTGCGAAACAAGCTTGAAGGGTTGTTGGAAAAGCTTGAAAACCGGTTTGAGGCCGGCGCGGACGGCCAGCATTTGCAATTGGTTGATGAAGTTCGTGAGACTGTCGAGCGATTTGAAGTTGAACACCCGACAGCCACGGCTGTGGTGGCCGAATTCCTTCAAGTTCTCAGCAGTATCGGCGTTTAATCTCGAGCGGGCTGCAACGGTCTAAATGGCCGTTAGCGGGGTAAAAAAAACCGGGGAGGATCTTAGATCCTCCCCGGTTTTTTTTTGGCTGAAGGCTTGGGCTTACAGCGTGTCGACAGCGTTCAGTTCCTTGAATGCGAGTTGGAGACGATCAGCCATGCTGGTCTGAGCAGAGCGGATCCATACGCGCGGATCGTAGAATTTCTTGTTTGGCTTGTCAGCGCCTTCGGGGTTACCGATCTGGCCCTGTAAGAAGCCTTCGTTCTTGATGTAGAACTGGCGAACGCCATCCCCATAAGCCCACTGGGTATCCGGGTCGATGTTCATCTTGATGACACCGTAGCTGACGGCCTCTGTGATTTCGTCCGGGGTTGAG
>JBEIRQ010000217.1:0-3385 GCA_040375885.1 Methylococcus sp. | reverse complement strand
TCTTCCTGAGCGCCAGGTTGACAAGGTCTACAGCGAGGGGCTTTGCAGCGATCAGCCGTGTGAAACCGAAGTCAATCCTCAAAACCAGTTCTGTTACAAAGCCACCTGCTATGCAACGACTCGGCTTCTGGTTGAACGCCTAGGGCTGGATGCCTCCCGCTACACGACCTGCTTTCAGTCGAGACTGAGTAAGCAGTGGCTAGAACCATTTTCAGACCATGTGATTGAGGAACTAGCCAAGAAAGGGGCTCGAAAAATTTTGGTCTTCAGCCCTGCCTTTGTGGCCGATTGTCTCGAGACCCTCATTGAGATCAGCGTCGAATATCAAGGGATTTTTGAGGCCCATGGCGGCGAGAAGGTTGAGCTGGTCCCCAGCCTCAATGATCACCCCCGCTTCATTGATTGCCTTGAGAGCATGGTCCGGAGGCGTCTATCGTGATCATCCTCGCATTTCGCCTAAAAGAGCCCTCTAGCCAAGATCGATCTTAAGCCAGTTCACCCCATCGACTAAGGCCTCTTGCAGCAACGGCAAAGACACCGCGGCGCCTCCGACCCGATAGGGATGCTCGAGGAGGGTGAAGGGCAAAGCCGTTCCATTGAGCTCTAACGCCTCAACCCCAAATCCACGCTCGCCCCGGCGATAGGTCACATCAAAGCGGGCTCCTGCGATATCGAGGTCTACCCGAAAAGTCTCTAGCGCTTTTGGAATCATGGGATCAATCACCAAGTGGCTTCGCGACGGACGAATCCCAAGGAGACACCGCAAAATAAGACCGGTGGCGATCCCAGCCCCGCTGGAATAAACACGCCAGCCCCCCTCCAGAGGGATCTCGCCCTTGAGCGCGCGATCATACGACTCATAGGCTTCAAATCGATCGTTGAACGACGCATCCGAACTTGAGTAATAACAATTGGCTTGTCGCCTCGCAGCCGGCTTAACCAAGGATTGGAGATCGATCGGGATGGCCTTCGAAATCGCGTCAAAAAAGCCCTCAACGTCACCAAAATGCCATAGCGCTTCCGCATAACGAAGATGGGCATGGGTATACATCAACCCGATTTCGCGACCAAAATAACTACTGGTCTCGGCACGCTGGAAAATGCGCATCGGACCCCCGCGATAAATCATGGGGCGATCAAACAAATGGGCCCCATCAGGCCCCATCAAATGCAGCCGAATCAGGGCCAAATGGGCGGCCGCTTCTTCGGGGGAGAGCATATGATTGATCACGGCGTGAATCATCGGCAGCACGCTATAGCGGAGCCCCGTCCGCTGATCACGAGGATGGAGAAGATATTCAATTTGATCCGGCTTCTCAAAGTCGGCATAGCCTGTGATAACCCCATCAACCATGAGGAACTGCCGGAAGTCCCTCAGAACGTCTTGGGCCTCATGTTCAAGCTCACCGGCCAAAGCCGCTTCATTGACCTTACCCAGCGCTTCAGCCAAGGTGGTCAAGACTTGGTAGTGAAGGGTGACGGTCCAGGCACTACAAAGATGATCTCTCATGGCAGGATCCGCCGGTTGCAGCGAATCATTCCAATCGCCATGACCATAAGATTCAAGCGCCGTGTCCTTAATCAGGCGTGAACGAATTAATTTCAGTGCGCGGCTGATATGTTCCCTAAGGCTTGCTTCTTCCGCCTTTTGAAGATTCATGTCAAAGAACGGGATCTTTTCCCTGAGCAGGGAGGCATCACCGGTCGCAAGAAGGTACTGGCCAAGAGCTAGTAAGGGCCAGAAAATGATGTCCCCATGAGAGTCGCCTGGCCGGATACCCCGCTCACGCTCGAAGAACATGAACCATTGAGGCCAATCCCCATCAGGGTTCTGATTTCTGAACAGTCGGACCAAAAGGTCACGGATCGGCTCAAACTGACCAATCCCCAACAGATACTCGACAGGTCCCTGGGCCACGTCACGGGTTCCCCAACCGCCGCCTGAATACTGTTCAAGTCCCCGGGGCGCGAGAAAATGAATCAAGGCATTGTGGGCAAACCAAGGCAAAATCTCAGCCAAACGCTGCAGTTCGAGTGGGGCCTCTTGGGCAACCGTCAAGCCGCTGGTCGCTTCCCGCCAATACTGCGGCGTCGACACCGGCCGTTGTCCGCGGGCCTCGATCAGACGCCCATGGATCGTCAGTCCCATCGCACGATGACAGCCGGTCAAAAGGCAGATGAAAGGCTCATCCCGGCTCAGCCCATCCTCAAAAAGGATCGCATCGTTATCCACCGATTCGAACACCGTGCCTTCCGCTGCAGTGATCAGGAAACCGCCTTTGGGGAATCGCCGCCCAACATCACTCTCAGGGGTGGCCCAACAGAAAACACCCTCCTCACGCACCTCAAAGTGAGCCCCCATGGGCACCAGACCATCATCCCCGTTAAGGGCTACATGGTGGCTTATGAGGCAACGAATCGGCTCTCCTTCAAGGACCTCGAGGTTCAATGTCAGTTCATGGCGATCCGTTTTGGCCTCACTTCGAACCACCAGCAAGCCCCCGTCATGACGGTAGAACCAACGACATTCCTCTGGCGACATTTCAAATGCGGAGGGCTTATCGAGTCGTCGCCAACCTGCCGCTGTCTCGATGAAGATACGTTGTCCATGGGTCTTAAAAAGACCGAGGTAGGTATGCGTCGTCGATAGGAATCGATTGATGCTGACATGGCCCTGCGTCACCATTGAATGGAAAACACCCTCCATCCAAACCGTCGAGGTCAATACCGCCTCATCCGTTGTAAAAAGCCCCCCAGTTCGAAGGATATGCCCATGGGGCCTAAGGACTTTTTCATCTTTGGCCTGAAGAACGACATGGCGGTTGTGACCATAAAAAAACGACAGAATGGCCCCCTGATCGATCTCGACTTCACGGCGCTCCACTCCAAACCAGCGATCCAACTCCGCCTCCTCTATAGAGGCTGCACTTAAGGCCGGTGCTGTGACGAACAAACTCCGCGACGGCGATGACCCCGTTTCAACTTCCTGCAAGGCCATGAGGGGCCGATTATGCAGCAACCCCAAAGCACGATCGACAAACATTAAATCCGAGGGGGATGTAGCTTCGGGATGGTGCTCCTCCAGCCAACCGAAGAAACCGGCGTGTGCCGTCTCCCCTGCCTTAAGGCTGATGGGCGTATCCTGAATCGAGACCATGGCATGTTCATGCTGCAAACGGCAGCCTGGCAGCCCTTCAAGGAGGCCCTTTGCGACCCCATCAGGACGTCCGACCCCGACCAGCTGGAGGGCATCCGTCGCATAGCTAACGCCTCGCCCCAATGAGCCGATGAGGCACCAAGGGTTCCTTGCCCCCATCGCCAGATTTTGGCGAGTTGCGACGACCGTCCCCCGCTGATGATGGTCAAGGGCGGTGTGGTCAAGGTA
>JBEIRQ010000282.1:0-2854 GCA_040375885.1 Methylococcus sp. | reverse complement strand
TAAGATTTGCATCATTATCCCCATCGTTCATTCATTAAAAACCCGTCAAAATCCCGACGCCCAGTTGGAGACCCACCTCACGCTATTGGTTCCTTCGAGGGCGCGAAAGCAAAACCAATAGCCAAAAAAAACCCTGGCCGCCTAAGCCGCCAGGGTTTTTTATGAGTGATGGAGCGGGTTTCTAGGAAACCCGCCGTCTACCCTTAGTTAGGCAGAGCAAACACCGTGAAGACACCACCCAGCTTGGTGTGTGCGCCAAGGCTCTTGTAAGCCCCGACTGCACCCAAACCTTCGCTGTCGCCTTCAAGGCCAGCCGCCATACCAACGCCTGCCCAGCCACCGATACCCGAAAGGATACCGATGTACTGCTTGCCGTTGTACATCCAGGTGCTCACGTTGCCGATGATCCCAGATGGGGTCTTGAACTTATAGAGTTCAGCACCGGTGTTAGCATCACGCACCTTGAGGTAACCTTCGAGCGTTCCATAGACCACCAAATCACTCGCGGTCGAGAGCATGCCGCTCCAAAGAGAGAAAGGCTCGTCGATCTGCCAGGCGATCTTACCGGTGGTTGGATCCCACGCGGTGAAAGAACCCATGTGGAGCTTTTCTTCCTTGTCACCGGTCTTGACGTTGGCTTTCGCTGGATAAATATTCAGCGTTGCACCGACGTAAGGCTGGCCTGCGGTGTACTCAACCTGGAAGGGCTCATAGTCCATACAGGTGTGGTTACCTGGGATGTAGATGAGCTTCGTCTTTGGTGAGAAAGTCACCGGCGGCTCATTCTTAGCACCCATGGCTGAAGGACAAATGCCCTTCTGGTTATGGTCTTCACCACCCGATTGCGTGGAGTACTGGCTCACGACCTGCGGACGACCCGTCTTGGGATCAACGTGCGTGGCCCAATTGACCATCTTGTCGAACTTTTCAGCGACCAACAGCTCGCCGGTCAGACGATCAAGGGTGTAGCCAAATCCATTACGATCAAAGTGGGTCAGAAGCTTAGAGTGGTCTTTGCCATCCTTATCCTTCATGGGGACATCGATCAACGTCATTTCGTTGATACCGTCATAATCCCATTCGTCATGTGGGGTCATCTGATAAACCCACTTGGCCGCACCGGTATCCGCATCGCGAGCCCAGATGGTCATCGACCACTTGTTATCGCCAGGACGTTGAACAGGGTTCCACGTCGAAGGATTGCCTGAACCGTAGTAAATCAGATTGGCATCCTTGTCATAGCTGGTCCAGCCCCACGTGGTGCCACCGCCGATCTTCCACTGGTCACCCTGCCAGCTCTTCAGCGAAGAGTCCTTGCCTACTGCGGCCATTTTGCCGTCAGTCCAGGTCATGGTCTTCTCTGGATCGATCTTCATGTCAGCATCAGGACCTAAGCTGTAAGCCTTCCAAGCGAGGCTACCGTCCTTAACGTTGTAAGCGGCCATGAAGCCACGAACACCGAATTCACCACCTGAAATACCGATCAGGACTTTGTCCTTAACGATGACTGGGGCGCTCGTGTTAGTCATACCCGCCTTTGGATCGCCATTCTTGACTTTCCAGACGAGCTTGCCGGTCTTCGCATCGAGTGCGATCAATGTGGCATCGCCCTGGGCCAGGAAGACTTTGCCGTCGCCGTAGCCAAGACCACGGTTAACGACGTCACAACACATCACACCAATAACCTGCGTTGGATCCGTGCCCTTGTCAGGCGCGTAATCGTATTCCCATACGACACTGTGGGTGTCCTGGCTCAGCGCATAAATCTTGTGCGGGAAACCGGTATGGATGTAGATCAGTCCATTGACGACCAAAGGACCACCCTCATGACCGCGCAGAGCGCCGGTTGAGAAAGTCCAGATCGGCTGGATGCTCTTAGCATTGTCCTTGTTGATCTGAGTGAGCGTGCTGAAACGGCTACCAAAATAATCCCCACCCCAGGTCGCCCAGTTGGCTGGATCATGAGACAGCTTTTCGACCTCGGCATTAGCAGAAACCACAGCCGGCGCCAGCATGGCGGACGCTACGGTCGTCGAAAGCAGCAAACTCTTCAAAGAGTTCTTCATCGTTTATCCTCCTCAATATAAGGCAAAATACGTTTGCAAACGCTTATTTACACCTAAGCTTAACGTGCCGCGGTTTTTCAGCAGTCAAATTCTTTATAAAAACCGGGATAAATCCCGAGGCGACCGTCTGGGTGCGTAACTTGAAGGATTTCAGGGCAAAAGTCAACGGCCACAGACTGAACCAATCACCTTTATTCCCAAAGCTCATTTTGCCATCGACCCTACCGAGATCGCTCTTGCGACCCCTTCAAGGTCCTTTTCATATTGCTTTAATCGCTTTGGGGACAGAAAATGCGCGATCTAGCCCCTCAAGTGCCCCTTTACCTCATCACTGATGCCCTTTCTCAGCAAATCTCTTCGCGGCCATTTGAAGGCCCTATCACTCCTCATCGGAGGCCTCGGCAACCTCGGGTTTTCATCGGAAACACTCGCTGAAATACTTTCCATCAAGGAGGTCGCCGATGGCGTTTATGTCCACCAGGGTAGCCACCTCCTACCTAACCCTCAAAATCATGGGGAGATAGCCAACATCGGCTTCATCGTCGGCAACCGATGTGTCGCCGTCATCGATACCGGGGGCAGCCAAGAACAGGGGCAACGCCTTAAAGCGGCTGTAAAGGCCACGACAGACACTCCCATATGCTACGTGATCAACACCCACGTCCACCCGGACCATCTCTACGGAAATCGCGCCTTCAAATCCAAAGGCGTTGAATTTGTAGGCCACTATCGACTGGCCAACGCCATGGCCATGAGGGCCCCCTATTACCTTTCGCAAGCGAAGGATC
>JBEIRQ010000414.1:0-1534 GCA_040375885.1 Methylococcus sp. | reverse complement strand
GGGGATCGAGAAAATGATCAAAAGGGGGGCATCAACGATGTGCCGTGCCGTCAATGGTCGAGCATCATGATCAAGAAATTCTTTTTAGGGCTGACACCCCTTTTGATCCTCTTTGAGCAGCGATTCCTCATCGTGCAACTGGTTCGGCGGGATATTGTGGGAAGAACCAGCGGGACGCTGATGGGCGGTCTCTGGCTGATTGCCCAGCCAGCGCTTCAGGTGATGGCTTTTTGGTTTTTGTTGGACTTTGTGTTTCAGGCCCGGTCCCCAGGGCGAATCACTTTCCTTGATTATTTCTTGATGGGGATGCTGCCTTGGCTTTTTTTTAGTGAGGTACTGAATCGGTCGCTTCATATCCTCAGTGAGTTTGGCGCCCTTTATCAACGAACCCGTTTCCCGGTGGAGGTGCTACCCCTTCTGCCACTGGTTCTCAATTTCATCATCTACCTCCCTGTTTTTGTGTTGGTTGCGATTTATTTTCAGGGCGGGATAGCAGGCCTTAAGGCGGCAGGGATTCTTTTGGTGCTCTTTGTTTGGACCGTTCCCTTCGCTTATCTTTTGGCCGTCATGGGGCTTTTTATTCGCGAAGTTCGTCAGGTCTTCCCCTTCTTCTTGACGATGGTCCTCTACGTAACCCCCATTTTATATGCGCCAGAGATGTTGCCAGCCTCCGTCCGTTGGGCGATGGCCTTCAATCCCATGGCCGATGTGATTGCTCTCATTCAGGGTTGGCTCCATGATTTTCCGATTGAAAGAGGCAATTGGTTGAGACCATTGATCATCTGGATCACCCTGGTGACCCCGGCCTTTATCCTCTTTAGGCGAACAGAACCTCAGATGAGGGAAATGCTGTGAGTGTGATTCATCTTCATGAGGTGACCAAACGGTATCGGCAGTATGGAAGTCCTTGGGATCGACTCAAAGAGGCCCTGAGCCAGCGCCACTATCATCAGGAACAGATCGTTCTCTCCCCATTGAATCTTGAGATTGGGAAAGGGCAAGTCGTCGGTCTGGTCGGTGCCAATGGGGCTGGCAAGAGCACCCTTCTTAAACTGATTGCAGGGACCTTGCAGCCTTCCACGGGCAAGGTCAGTGTTAAAGGCCAGATTGCAGCCCTCCTCGAACTGGGTGCGGGGTTTCATCCTGATATGACGGGAAGAGAAAATGTCTATCTCGGGGCGGCGGTGGCAGGGCTCAGCCGAGAGGCAATCGAGGCCCGTTTTGATGGGATCGTGAGCTTCTCAGGTCTTTCGGCGGCCATGGATCGCCCCGTCAAAACGTATTCCTCAGGAATGTCGGCACGTTTGGCCTTTGCGGTGGCGATGGCCGTCGAACCTGAAATCCTGATCCTTGATGAAACCCTTTCGGTTGGAGATGGTGCCTTTGCGCGCCGATCCTTTGATCGCATTATTGATTTTAAGAAGGCTGGAAAGACTATTCTTTTTTGCTCCCATTCGATGTATCAGGTGGAGGCGATCTGTGATCGGGTGCTCTGGATTGATCAAGGTCGAGTGATGATGGATGGGGCTCCTGC
>JBEIRQ010000064.1:0-8044 GCA_040375885.1 Methylococcus sp. | reverse complement strand
TCGGCAGGCTCAAATCCTCGCTCTCTGAACCAATGCGCGGTCTGCGTGGTCAAGGCAAAGAGTTTTTGGAGGTCTAGGCTTCGGGCAGTCGACTCGAGGGATTCCAAGAGCCGAGCCCCGCGCTGCTCACAGCGATAATCAGGGTGTAGAACGAGACAGGCGACTTCGCCTTGAGCGGCTTCAGGATAGGCATGAAGTGCCGCGCAACCGATCACCGTGCCATCCCGTTCGATGACCGTGTAGTCCTTCAAATCACTCTCAAGGCGCTCCTTGTCGCGCTTGACCAAGACCCCGGCCTCCTCCAACGGAACGATCAGACCTAAGATGCCAGGGACATCCCCGACGGATGCGGGCCGGAGGGTCTCAAAAGGCGTCTGACTGATCAGGGTGCCGACCCCATCGCGAGTAAAGAACTCAAGAAGGAGGGCGCCATCCAACTGCCCATTGAGATAATGGGCGCGCTCAACCCCCTCATCGCACGCGGCCACCGCGGCTTTAAGATCCGGCCGGATCTGATCATTCTCAAGACCCCCATGATCGAGAAGCTGTCGGGTCTCCTCGCTGGTCAACTGGCGGATCAAGCGGCCATCTAAAGCGGCGCGGCAGTCGCCTTCCCCTAAAAGGACCAGTTTGTCGGCCTTGAGGGCGATCGCTGTTTGAGTGGCCACGTCTTCCGATCGAAGATTGAAGATTTCACCGGTGGATGAATAGCCGAGCGCTGAGAGCATGACCATCTTGCCGAGATCGAGGACCTCCCGTATCCCGGGGGCATCAATCCGGCGCACTTCACCGGTGTGCTGAAAGTCGACGCCATCGCGAACACCGACCGGGCGGGCGGTCACAAAGTTTCCAGAGGCGACCCGCAGCTCGGCGCCGGCCATGGGTGAATTGGGGAGCCCCATCGAGAGTAAGGCCTCGATTTCAACACGAACCGTGCCTGCGGCCTCTTTGACACATTCTAGGGCCGCGTCGTCGGTAACCCGAAGCCCCTGAAAGTAGGTAGCCGTCAGGCGGCGGAGCCTGAGTCGCTCATCAATCTGCGGCCGCATGCCATGGACTAAGACCAGACGGATGCCGAGGCTGTGAAGGAGGGCAACGTCATGCAGGAGCGTCTTGAATATGGGGTCCTGGACCGTTTCGCCGCCAAAATAAATGACAAAGGTCTTACCTCGATGGGTGTTGATGTAGGGCGCGGAGCCCCGAAACCATTCCACATAGGCGTGAGGATCCTTGGAGGTCATCCGGCGGATCTCCAAAGGCGCAGGCTTCTGGGGGCCTTAGAACAAAGTCTCACGGTAAAACATCATGATGGTTCCAATCAGGAACATCGAGAAAATAGCCAGGAGTCCTGCGATGGTCGCCTCGTTGATGACGGTGCCATCACTCTGCGTCGCTCCTGGTGCAAGGCGTAATTCCAGCCAGCGACCGGCCGCCATAATGACCGCCAGAAGGCCCATGGTGGTGTGGGTCGACTGGATGATGTATTCACTTTTGAGCTCAAATTCAGCGTGGGCATGGGTCAGAAGGAGAATGCCTCCAAAGGCACACAGGATCGGGAACATATAGCGCACCTTCTGGGCATCGAGCCGGGTCCTCGCGCGGACTTCGATGATCCCGAGGGCGAAGGCCAAAAGGGTCGCGATGCGATGCTGGAAGACTTCGCCATTGCCGAAGGTACTTTCCCAGAACCCAATGGGGCCGAGGGGCCAGGTCTCCCCATCGCTTCTAAAGAAAAGAAAAATACTGAGGCCGATAAAACCGACCGGCCAGTAACGGGCCCAACGAAAGGCCGGCGATGGAATATAGGAGAGGAAGGCCATCAACCCCATCGTGGTGAGGAAGATTCCTGAAATATTATGGTTGTAGTCCGACCACTCGGTCGCGGCGACCGAGGGGATCTTGTTGACCACCGCCACCCGTCCGGCTTCCCCCGCGAGGAGCTGATCGTGGGTGGGTGAATGAATCTTGGGGAGCCTTGGCGTGAACATCTCGACCACTTCTGAAATGGTCGCGGTCAGTTCAGGGTTCTTAGCGATGTCTTCTGATGGCGGCTGTGAGGAGAGGGTGGCGGCGATGAAGAGGATCCCGACCAGAATGAAAGACTCGGCTTCAATGTAATAAGGCACTTTCCGCTTGAGGGCACCGGCCTCACCGCTTTCTTGCCAGCGACGCCCGGCCCGATGATTAATCAAGGCGAAACCCAGGGCGAGGATCAGGAGAACGACCTTGGTGAGGACGAGGCCCCCGTAGCCAGTCCCAAAGAGGCCTTCGAAGGACGCGATATAGTTAATGGCGAGGGGGAGGCCGGTCATTAAGAGCAGCACGACGGCGGCGGCCCCGAGGATTCCAAAGCGAATGATGGCGTGGGGCCAAAAGAGCCGCGCTTCTTCATCCTGATAACCGAGGCGCCACAGCGCTAAAAGCTGCGCGACACCGCCAAACCAGATGGCGGCCGCCATTTGGTGAAGGAGGGTGATGGTCATCAGCGCTTCCCGGTGCTCGAAGCGGCCGACCGCGTGGACGAGCCAGGCACCCGCAATCACCAGCGGGATACTGAAGAGTAGGAGGAGATTCCAGAGTTTCTTTTGGCGGGTGTCGAGAAGCAGTCGGCCGGCGAGAAGCGCGATACCCAACGCGAGCAGCATTCTCAGGAACCCTGCTTGGAACTGGACCGTGCCGCAGTAGTCTTGGATTGGGAGTTCACCTAAAACACCCCAGAGAACCATGCCTTTGATCAGCAGCTTAATGCCCTGAAGGCTTCCAAGAGCGATCGCACCGAAGCGAAGGACGCTCACTGCGCGGCGGATGATCGCCGGGTTGGCCAGAGGCTCCTTCGCGAAGACCCTAAGGATCAGGGCACTCCAAAAAAGGCTGCCGACCACCAAGGCATAGCTGATCAGGATCAGGCCGCCGAGAAAATCGTCAATAAAATTGGCGAGACCTTGCATGTACATGCGGACGAACTCCTGACCTGGGTCTTAGGGGGCGACGTGGAAACGGATATTGTTTTCGGTCAAGTGACCGTCGGCGGCGAAGACCTTGTATTTGATGGCGTAATCTCCAGGCTCAAGAGATGGCAGCTGGATGAGGAGTTCACCGGCGCGATGACCCCTCGAAATCTCGGCCGGATGAAAAACGTCACCGGCGCTGACCAGAAAGACCCGTGATAGAGCGAGCTCCACATTGGCATTAAAGAGGAGAACCACCTTGGTCGGGTGGTGGGCCTTAATGGCTTCTTTGGCTAGGGAAGATTCGGTCACCACGGCATGACTGAAACTGACGCCCGGCACCATCAAACAGACGAGCAAGGGCAGCAGGCGCAAAGCGCCTTTTAACCTTGGAGACAAAAAAGGCATCGGACTTCCTCTCAAGCGTTGGGTCGTTGTGGCGTGACGATGGGGTTAGCCCGCCTTGGATTTGAGGGCATGACCGGCCATGGTCTTGCCAAGATCCCAGATCGAGCCTGGGACCTTGTGACAATCGCCGATGACCTCATCGAGGGCGCCAAGGATCCAGTCCCGATCGCGCTCGTTAATGACCAGCGGGGGCAGAAATTTGACGACATTCATGCCATGCCCTGCCACCTGGCTCAAGATGCGGTGATTTTTGAAGAGGGGGATGGTGATCATCTGGCTAAAAAGCCCCTTGTTGGCCGCTTCCAGCATGCTCCAGGCCGCTTTAAGAGAGAGGCTTTTCGGCGAACCGAATTCCATGGCAATCATCAATCCTTTACCACGAACCGCTTTAAAGAGTTCATAACGATCCTGAAGCGCCTGCATCCCGCTCATCAGTTCGCCGCCGATTTTGGCCGCGTTCTCGATGAGCTTCTCATCCTCGATGATTTTGAGGGTCGCAAGCCCCGCGGCCATGGCCATATTGTTCTTTGAAAAGGTCGATCCGTGGACCACAGCGCGGTCCATGCGATTAAACACGGCCTCCATCACCTGGCTGGTCATCGCGACGGCGCCAACCGGGACAAACCCTCCAGAGAGGGCCTTGGCCATGCAGATCATGTCCGGCTCAACCCCCCAATGCTCGATCGCCCAAAATTTACCGGTTCGGCCGAGGCCGCACTGGATTTCATCAGCGACGAACAGGGTGCCATATTTTTGGCAGAGGGCTTGAACGCCTGGAAGATAATCATCATCAGGGACATTAACACCCTTCCCTTGAATGGGTTCCACAATGAAGGCGGCGACATCGCGCCCTTGAAGCGCCTTTTCAAGCGCCGCAAGATCATTGAAAGGGACCGAGGCGCAGCCCGGAAGGAGGGGGCCAAAGCCTTCCCGAAAGACATTTTCACCATTCAGCGAGAGGGCACCCAAGGTGAGGCCATGGTAGCCGTGCTCACAATAGACGACCCGATCCCGTTTGGTTGTATAACGGGCAAACTTGATCGCCGCCTCGACCGCCTCTGTCCCTGAATTGCAGAAGAACATCTTCGAAATTTTAGGAGGGCAGCGCTTTAAGAGCGCTTCAGCCAAAAGGCCACTCAACAGCGAGACGTCCATCTGGACCATATCGGGAAGCTCGTGATCGAGAATGTCCTTGAGGGCCTGGACGACCGTTGGATGATTGCGGCCCATCGCATAAACGCCAAAGCCGCTTAAGAGGTCGAGGTATTCCTGATCATCCTGATCATAGAGGTAAGCCCCTTTGGCGCGGGTGTAGACCCGATCATAGCCGATGGTCTTCAAGACGCGCACGATCTGGGTGTTGAGGTGTTCCTCATGCAGCGAAAAGTTTTGACCGCTGTGTTCTACCAGAAGATCGGCGATATACGTGGACATCGGTGTCGTGCCTCAGGGAATTCGAAGGTGAATGAGTGGCCTTGATTTTACACGATCAGGGCATCCGCCGGGGCTTGATGCCGCTGAAGGCGGGAAGGACGACCAGGGCGCAGATCAGTGTCAAGAGGAGTCCGATCGATAAGAGAAGGCCCATGCTGGCGGTGCCTTGATGAGAGGTCAAGGCAAGGCTTGAGAAACTGAAGATGGTGGTCAGTGCCCCATAGAAGACGCCCTTGGCCTCGCTGGTATCCAAAAGGTTGCCGCCTTCGTGCTGGATGGCATGCAGACGATGGGTTATGTGGATGCCGCTGTCGACCCCAAGACCAAAAAGGAGTGGCAGAGCAATGATGTTGGCAAAATTGAAGGGGACGCCAAAGAGAACCGTGGCGGCCGCCGTAAAAAGGGATGCGAGGAGCAGCGGCAGCAGCACTAAGAGGGTGTCCCGAAGGCTTCTCAGCACTAGGAGGAGGATGACCGTCGTTGCGAGGAAGGCGATGGTGAAGGCTTCCTTAAAGGCGGTGATGACCTCATTCATTGATTCGAGATAAGTGACCGGAAGGTCGGTGACATTCGGGTCAACCGTTTGCGCTTCAACAATGAAAGCCCTTAGGTGCTGAAGCTGATTCAGGTCTTCTTTCGGCATGATCTGGAGGCGGTAAAGTCCCTCGGGGCTCCGCCAGCGGGCCAAAAGATCAGGTGGAAGAGTCTCCTCGGTGATGGGGTCGGCCTTGAGGCTTTCCCCAAGGTCATGAATCACCTTGGGGAGACCTCCAAGGAGGCTTTGCTCTAGGGCTTGAAGCCGCAAAGTTTTGGTCTCTTCGGGTAATCCCATCGCCTCCCCGAGGAACACGTTAAGGGTTTTGTCGAGCGCCATGAGGATTGGATCCCCCGGGGCTTTTGTAAGGCGATGCTGAATGGCAAGGTGAAGATCCTTGAAGCCTTTGAGGGAGAGGTTTTGGCCGCTTGGCAGCGGAAAATCTTGGAGCCCTTCGCCCATGATCAGCGACAGGTTTTGGATCAGATCGATTTTTTCTATTTGATCTTCTGGGATCAGATCTTTGAGGGTTCGCACCTCTCCGACGGTTTTAAGAGTCTCAAATCGGGCCTTGAGACGATCGGCCTCGGTTTCATTGGGGGCGAGCGCGGCCAAGGACATGGGGGAGGTGTCTTTGGATGCCAAAAGCGTCTTGAAGGTTTTAACCGATTCGGTGTGGGGATCCCGAAGGTTGATGGGATTAAAATCCACTTCAACCCCGAACATCAGTCCCAAGGCAAGAAGGCCGAGGACGAAGGTGCTGCGCCTCACCGTTTGGGCGTGAGTGATCGGCCAGTTACTCAGGCGGCTACGATCTTGGCCTTTGATGCCCTCCTTTTGAGAGACCTTGATCGGCAGAATCTTCATCAGTGCGGGCAGCACGGTGAACGTGGTAAAAAGGGCAATAAACATGCTGGCGCCTGCGATAACGCCGAGTTCTGCGACGCCTGAATAACGGGTTGGAATAAAGGCGAAGAGCCCGATCGCGGCGGTAAAGGCACTGAGAACGAGGGCGGGTGCCGTTGAGCTCATGGTCAAGCGGAGTGCCTTAGTGGGGCCTAATCCTTCTAAAATAAGCTCCCGGTAGCGAAGACAGAAGTGCGAGGAGTAGGCATCTCCCATCCCGATAAAAAGGACCGCAAAACCAATCGATATGAGGTTCAGCTGACCAATCGCGACCGTTGCAAAGCCGAGCGAAAAAACCAGCCCTAAGGTTAGTGAGATAAAGGTCGCGAGCACCAGTTTGAAGGAGCGATAGGCCAGCCAGAGCGTCAGACAGACCAAGATCAGAGAAGCGATACTGGCTTTGGAGACACCATTGCTGATCGTATCCATCTCCTCATGTTCAAGGACGACTTCACCGGTTTTTCGAACCGTCACGTCTTTGAGTGTGCCCGTGAGGGTTTCGGCGATCACGGCATCGAGCGCCTTGATCGCCGCTTCCGCCGGCATCACCTCTTCGTAGTGGAGGATCGGCTTAAAAAGCACTAACCGTTTGGTGACCCCAAGCCCTGTGGCCTTTGGGGTCATCAATTGGCGCCAGGAAACATCATAGGGGCGGGCGTTAAGGTTCGCCTTCAACGTCTCGTTTAAAGCGTTGAGAAGAGGATTGAGATCAAGCGGCAAATCTTCCTGGCTCGACGTCTCAAGAGCTTCTTTGATGAGGCTGATGAGGCTGTCAAGATGCATCTCCTTCGCCAGTCGACCGATGAAGGGTTGCGCATTGGCGAGCTGCGACGAGAGGTCCTCGAGGTCTTCGACGCTCAAGTAGAGAAGGCCCTCGCGGGCAAAGAAGGGACCGCCATCAGGGATCACCACTTCTTTGAAGTGGGCGGGGTCGCTGGTGAGTCTTTGAGTGATCTGGTCCACCGCAGCCGAGGTGGATTCAGGCGTCAGTCCCTCGATCAGGAGGAGGCCGGTGCCGATGTCTTGGGGGAAGGCCTTTTCGAGGGCAAGGCGATTCTTCTGAAAGGGAACCTCAAGCGAAATCATGTCCGCCGTGTTGGTGTTCACCTTGAGATGTTCCATGGTGTAGCGGAGCGTCAGGCCCGCTGCGAAAAGGAACAGAAGGAGAATCAGCCACGGGAAGCGGATGAGCCTTGCTTCCAGAAACCACATGACGCGGTCAATGCGAGAGGGTTGGGTCGGTGGCATCGGTAACTTCGAGTTCAACGGCCTTTGAGGCTGAAGTGGGTATTTTGGGCGTTGTTGACCCTTTTGAGTGTCGTCATCGCCAAAGAAAAGCTCCGGCCAAGCTGGATCAAGCCTTTAAGTTCCTGAGGTCGTCTTAGGAGTTCGAGCAGCAAGGATCCGATGTTGACATCACCTCTCGGGTTGAGCGATCGGTTAATGGCTTCTGGAAAAGTCATTGAGGCGTGATCCGCAATACTTCGAATGACCAAGAAAGGAAGATTTTCAGCCTTTGCAAGGCGGGCAATGGCCGCACTTTCCATGTCGATAGCAAGAGCCCCTACCCTTCGGTGGAGGCGGTCCTTTTCATTGGCGGTCTTGATCACACGGATGCTCTCAAGGAGCGTCCCGGTATGATGCATGAGATGCGGCGGAATCGTTTCGAGGAAGGCCTGATGCCAGGAAGGGTCTGGAAAAAAAACCTCATCGTCCGCCGAGACAATCCGCTCTGGAATCACCAAGTGTCCTGGTTGAAGCCCTTCTTTTAAGGCACCAGCGCAGCCCCAGCTGATGAGGGCATCGACGTTTT
>JBEIRQ010000348.1:0-2239 GCA_040375885.1 Methylococcus sp. | reverse complement strand
GTATCGGTATTGGTCATGGACTGGACCACGATAGGGGCACCACCGCCGATCTGAACATCACCCACTTTAACGCCGACCGTTTTCTTGCGATCAATCATGATAAGAACCTGAATAAGGAGAGACACTTTGCTGCTAATTTTAGCGCGAAAGGGCGGCTTACGGGTTACCTCCAGGCGATTTCCTAGGAATTTTGTCTGAAATCAAACGAAACCTCAGGCCATTTTTTTGGCAATCTCGAAGATTTCTTCGGCGTCGAGCACGCAGTCGTTGGATTCAAAAAGATGCCCAATGCAGGCCCGATGAAGGGATAGTTTGAGTGTACCAAAGCCAATAGCGCCCCAAGCCAGAGCCCCGTAGCGGAGGGTTCCTCGATCCATCATTTCTACCCCACCGATCCCCAGGGGCGGGGTGGCGTTGGCATCGGCGATCATTTTGAGCCTCCTAAGAGATTGCCAGTGCTCTCCTTGAATCAGTTCGACGCCGGTCGCGCCGGTGGCAACGACGATGTCAGCATCCTCAATGATCCTAGCCCGAGCCTCGGCATCAAAGGCCTCTACGGGTGTCACCTCGACCCCAAAGCGTTGCTGGATTTGTTTCGCGACGGCATCAGCGCGTGACTGTTGGCGGCTGGTGATGACAACTTCACTGGCGCCTTCTTTGGCTAGCATGAAGGCGGCACGTTGACCGACAGGCCCCGTGCCAGCAAGGACTACGGCCCGTTGATTGCGAATGGATCCGCTGGTCAGGAGTTTGGCGATAGCCGCTGCGGCGGTGGTATTGCTGCCATTACTGTCGAGCATGATCGATACCCTGAAATCGCCAAAGAATCTTGACTTCACCGCCTTGAAGAGCGCTTCGCCAGCTTGCATATCACTGCCGCCAACAAAGATTGCTGTGTTTTTCTTGTCTTTAGGCGCTCGGGTAAAGATCGTGCCATCGACCAGGCTTCCGACCATGGCGGGTGTCAGGCCTCCATGCCCAATCACGTGATCAGCGCCGCCATCGTAAGCCACCACCGAATCAAAGACGGAAGGGGACAGGTCTGTATCAAATTGGAACAGGAGTTTCTTCATGATGAACGTACTTTTGAGGCGTCATGATGGTGATCTTTGCGAGGCGGCGCCAAGATCAAGGGGGTAAGGGCGCACGTTACAACAGGCCGGCCGGAGTCGCAAATAGGACGAGGTGTGAGAGAGGCTTTATAATTGAGGATTGTTAAGCACTCTCTCTATTTCCCAACCGAATGATCAAAGACGCATCGATTGAAAATTTTCTGGAAACCCTAGCGAGTCGTTCGCCGACCCCGGGGGGAGGCAGCGTCGTCGCTGTCATGGGGGCGATGGGGGCCGCTCTGGTTGCCATGGTTTGCCATTTGACCATTGGTAAAGTCCACTATGAAGCGGTTTCTGAGGAGATGGAGGCAATTCTTCATGAGGTCGAGGCAGTAAGAGCCACTCTTCTGGATTTTATTCGGGCGGATGTGGAGGCATTTGATGCGGTGATGGCGGCCTATGGTCTTCCAAAAGTCACGGATGAGGAAAAAGGGGCGCGAAGCGCGGCCATCCAGCGCGCGCTTAAGGAGGCTACGCGAGTGCCCTTAGATTGTGCGAAGGCCTCTAGACGAGTGATTGAACTCAGCCTCCTGGTTGCTGAACATGGCAACACGAATGTCATTACGGATGCGGGTGTCGCCGCCCTTGCGGCCCACGCGGCTCTTAAAAGCTCTGCGTTAAATGTTCGGGTGAATACGGGAAATATCAAAGATAGTGATTTTGTGCGTGATTCCCTTGAGGAACTGGACGCCCTCATGGCTGGTATGGATCAGAAAACCCATTCGATTTATCAATTGGTGCTTCAGAAGTTGTGAGAAAAGTGGGTCTTTGACCAGCGAATAATGAGTTCTGGATTGACCCCTGAAGTAAATCTCTTTAGAATTTGAAGGCTTGATGGTTCGCCCAGCGGCTTTCTCGAAGCGGTCAGTGCTCAGGGCTATTTGCGCAATCTGTAGCGCTTCTGTTTTGAGAGAAGACTGTAGCGGGTTAGTCCCTCGACCCCGACCAAGCGCTTGTAGCTCAGCTGGATAGAGCATCGGCCTTCTAAGCCGAGGGTCGCAGGTTCGAGTCCTGCCAAGCGCGCCACCATCAAAACGAGTATCGATGGTGACTGTAGCTCAGTTGGTAGAGTCCAGGATTGTGATTCCTGTTGTCGCGGGTTCGAGCCCCGTCAGTCACCCCACCCG
>JBEIRQ010000046.1:0-9116 GCA_040375885.1 Methylococcus sp. | reverse complement strand
TGAGGAGGACAGCAAGCGCTTCCATGTGAGCCCGGGTGGTGTCGTGTTGGTGACGCCGGACGATCTTGGTCAGCGGCTCCATTTTGCTCGATAGGGCGCTGCTTGGGTGACTTGCGCCCTAGCGCTGTTGACGCTTGAGTCGACGTTCCTTGAAAACGTTTTTGCGCTTAGACCGATGCTCATGGGGCGTGGCTAATCACTTTTGGGGGGAGGGCCAAGATGGAGCAAGCGGACAGTATTCTTGATCGGCGTCGTGCGGGAATTCTGCTGCACATCACCTCATTACCCGGGGGGCGTCATAACGGTGACCTTGGGTCTGACGCCTACCGTTTTGTCGATTTTCTGGCAGCGGCCGGCATCACCGTTTGGCAAACGCTCCCCGTCAATCCCACGCACAGTGATGGTTCTCCCTACCAGTGCCTCTCTGCGGCGGCCGGTAATCCCCTCCTGATTAATCTCGAGGCACTCCTCGATCAGGGTTGGCTTTCAAAGGATGCGCTGCTGCAGTCAGAGGGATCACCCTTAGAGCAGCGGCTTCAATGCCTTCAAAAGGCCTATGAGGGCTTCTCCCAAAGTGGACTCAAAGGCTCGGAGTCTTATCTCCTGTTTCTCGAGGAAGCGGCGGCCTGGCTGCCCGATTTTTCCCTCTATATGGCGCTCAAATCCGAGCAGGAAGGGAGGAGCTGGGAAACCTGGCCGGCGCCACTCAGGGATCGTGAGGCTCAAGCGCTGGAGGCTGCGAGGTTAAGGCTCCATCAAGAAATCGCTCAGGTTGAGTTTGAGCAATATGTTTTCTTTCAGCAGTGGCTTCAGCTTCGCCGCTATGCCAATGAGCGCGGTGTCCTCTTGTTTGGTGATATTCCCATTTTCGTGGCGGGTGATAGTGCGGATGTGTGGGCGCGTCAGGCGGAATTCGATCTGACCCCAGAGGGCAAACCTCGGGTCGTGGCAGGGGTGCCCCCTGATTATTTTTCAGCGACCGGGCAGCGTTGGGGGAACCCCCACTATCGTTGGGATCTGATGGCGGCCAATCATTTTGCTTGGTGGCAGCAGCGCTTCAAGGTGCAGCTGGCCCTCTATGACTGGGTCCGCATTGATCACTTTCGAGGTTTCGAGGCTTACTGGGAAATTCCGCTTGATTCTGAGACGGCCATGGAGGGTCACTGGGTCAAGGCTCCGGGTGCGGCCCTTTTAAAGTCTCTCTTTGATGCGGTGCCGGGTGGACGACTGCCGCTGATTGCTGAGAACCTTGGGATTATTACCCCAGAGGTCGAGGCGCTCAGGGAGTCGTTTCAGATTCCTGGGATGCTGATTCTCCAGTTCGCCTTTGATGGTGGCCCCTCAAATCCCTATCTTCCGCATAACCATAGCCCTAATAATGTGGTCTACACCGGAACCCATGACAATGATACGACGGTCTCCTGGTTCGAGGACCTTGCGGCTTCGGATAAGAGTCATGTGTATCGGTATCTCGGGCAACCGGCCTCGGTGATGCCGGATGTCCTGGTTCAGGCCGCACTCGCCTCGGTGGCGCGCCTCGCCATTCTTCCCTTTCAGGATGTCTTAGGCTTAGGGAAAGGTCATCGGATGAATACCCCAGGGACCACCGCCGACAATTGGCACTGGCGTTTCACTTGGGACCAGATTCCAGATCATAAGGCCCAAGCACTTCTTGAAGTCATTCGCCTTTACGGACGCGACCCCCGCTAATCGGTTTCAGATAGACAGCAAAAAGCCTTGTTGCCTGCGGTTAACCCGCAATAGGCCCGAAGGTCTGGCAACAAGGCTTTTTAGTTGGCGCCCGAGAGGGGTGCCCATCGTTGTTATTATTGTTTTTCTTATTCTTAGAGCTGAAGCAGAACAAAGCCCTCGCCAAAGTTCGGAGAGGGGCTTTATAGGTCTTACTTCTTTGCTTTATCTAACTGCTTATTGACTTCTGATTTCGATTCTTGGATAGCACCGTTATCCCAGCCGCTTACTTCGTTTTCTCTGGCCTTCAGCAGTAAAACGCCACCGATAACGGCAATGATCAAAGCACCAATGTACAGCCAGAAGTTGTCTTTTTCTTGTTCCATTTTAATACCTCAACAGACTTCGAATGTTATCCGACAGATTCCAGAAACCGGACTCCATCGCCTTTTATGTAGTAACCGAAGTTACTGGTCGTGGCCCGGTGGATGTGACCATCCTGTCCTGACGCGCGATATCATTCTATGTTTGTTGACAATCATGTTCAAGGGGCTGACTTGATTTTTTTTTTACCCTTCGGATGACCCTGGTCGGCGTTCCACAAAGCGCCCCCAACATGTTCAACGACGCCGCTTGAGAAGGCCTCCAAGGAGCAGGAGCGTGCCGAGGCTCATAACGGCTAGGGACACCTCTGGCCAACGACCAAAGGTCATGAGAAGGCTGCCACTCATCAGAACCGAGCCGCCGCTGATGGCCAGTAAGAGCCTCTTCTGTTGAAACATCAGGTCCTCTCGAAGGGCCTCCAGGGTTTCTGACTGGATCTTGACTCTGAATTTGCCTTGAGCACTCTCATTGAGCACCTTGTGGGCCAACATCGGCATTTCGGCCCAGTGTTGAGCCCAATGGGGGAGTTCTGAGCGCAACTTGTTGAGTCCTTGGGAGGGTCCCATCTCTTGTTTGAACCAGGCTTCGATCAAAGGCTTCGCGGTTTGCCAGAGATCGAGATCCGGATCGAGATCCCGTCCGAGACCTTCGATATTGAGGAGCGTCTTTTGGAGCAGCACCAGTTGAGGCTGGACTTCCATCTGGAAGCGACGCGCCACTTGAAACAATCTCAGCAGCAGATGGCCGTAGGAAATATCCTTCAGGGGTTTTTCAAAAATCGGTTCGCAGACGGCGCGGATAGCCGCTTCGAATTCAACAACGCGGGTATCAGGAGGAATCCATCCCGATTCAATATGGACCTCAGCAACCCGCCGGTAGTCTCGATTGAAGAAGGCCCTGAAATTTTCGGCGATGTAGCGTTTGTCTTCGGTTGAGATGCTGCCAATGATGCCGAAATCAACCGCGATATAGCCGGCTGAAGGGGTTGCGAAGATATTTCCAGGGTGCATGTCGGCGTGGAAAATGCTATCCCGCAACACCTGGGTAAAAAAAATCTCTACGCCTCGAACGGCCAGAAGCTTTAGATTGACGCCCTCGCGGCGAAGCCGCGCCAGATCCCCGATCGGGATACCGGAAATACGCTCCATCACCATCACCTTCTGGCGGGTATAGTCGAAATAGACTCTGGGGATGTAGAGAATCTCGGAATCCTCAAAGCGCCGACGGATGTCGGCGGCATTGGCAGCTTCCCGAACCAGATCGAGTTCATCAAGGATGGTCTTCTGAAACTCAGTGACCACAGCAACTGGGCGAAGGCGATTGGCCTCAGGAAGGAAACGCTCGGCAAGGCTGGCGAGTTCGAATAAGAGGTTAATATCGGTCAGGATCCGGTCTTCAATCCCCGGTCTTAGGACCTTAACGATGACTTCGTCCCCGTTATGAAGGGTGGCGGCGTGCACTTGGGCGACCGACGCCGAGGCGAGAGGCGTCTCATCGAACGTCCTAAAAAGGGTCTCCAGGGGTTCTTTCAGGGATGTCTCGATAATCTCCCGGGCTTCAGCGCCTGAGAAGGGCGGAACTTGGTCCTGAAGCTTCACCAACTCTTCGGCAATATCATCGGGGAGAAGGTCGCGGCGGGTGGAGAGGGTTTGGCCGAATTTGACAAAGATCGGCCCCAGTTCCTCCAAAGACTTCCGGATCCTAACGCCCCGTGGCAAGGCTTTGGCGGCCTTCGAGCCGCGCCCGCCGGCGGCAATCAGGAGCCTCAGCGAGAGAGGCAGATGGGCCAAAGGGATCAGCTCATCAAGACCGTGTTGGTTGAGAACCCGGTGGATATGGCGGAGGCGCCGAAAGTTGCCTAAGCTCATTGCTTTCAGGGAGGAGAGGGTCGTCGAGATTCAAGTCGCTCTAAGCGGGCCTTGAGGCGATCGGTATCGGCGCGAAGCGTGTCAATCTCGGCAAAAAGCGTCTCGGTATGGTGTTTTTGAGGCAGCAAGCGAACTTCTTCCCGAAGATACTCGGAAAGATCGGTCTCAAGGGCCAGAAAGGATTCTCGGACATGTTCGCGACCACTCCGAAGGGTCGAAAGCACGGAGCCTGCAACACGGTACCCTAGATACCGCGCCAGAAAACGTTGCCAATCGATATTGAGCACACGGCTTAAATGCTGGACGTCCTGAGCCGTTTGAAGGCTGCCTTCGATCGATAGTTCGCTGCTTTTAAGTGTCTCCTTCGAGGCGCTGGCTCTCGCCGCCTCGAGAAACGCGGGCAGATGGCCTGTGATGATGACATCCGGGGTGCCGCTAATCTCGGTCATGAATTGGATATCCTCGCCTGTCGGGCAGAGGTAGAGGGCCCGATCAAAGGGGAGCAGCCTCAAGGCAATGATCTGGCCTGCCAGGCGCTGAAGCGCCTCTCTCCCTTCCGGGGAGTCCGTCAGATGATGGCGGATCAGAGTCCTTAAGCTTTCCGCGAGGCTCGCTGCCAGTAAGGGATGCTTCTGGCTCAAAGACGGTAACCTCGATGAATCGCCACGACCCCATGGGTGAGATTGAAGTACTCCGTACGTTCAAAACCGGCGGCGTTCATCATGTCCCTTAGGGTGTCCTGATTGGGGTGCATCCGGATGCTTTCCGCGAGATAGCGGTAGCTCTCTTCGTCCCGGGCGATCAGTTTCCCCATCATCGGGAGGAGTTTGAAGGAATAAAGATCATAGGTCTTCTTAAAGAAGGCGCCCTTGACCTCGGAGAATTCAAGGATGATGACCCGCCCGCCAGGCTTCAAAACCCGGTACATGGATTTTAGCGCCGCCTCTTTATGGGTGACATTTCGAAGTCCGAAGGCGATGCACACGCAATCAAAGGTTTGATCTTCAAAGGGGAGCTTCTCGGCATCAATTTGAGCGAACTCTACCCCGGAGGTGACGCCATCGTCGATCAGCCGATCACGCCCGCGGGTCAGCATTTCAGCGTTGATGTCGGAGAGAACCACGCGGCCTCGATCACCCACACGATCCCTGAAAAGGGCCGTCATATCGCCAGTGCCACCGGCTAGATCAAGAACGCTTTCGCCATAACGGACATGGCTGAGCTGGAGCGCAATGCGTTTCCATATCCGATGGATACCCATCGACATCAGGTCATTCATGAGGTCATATTTGCCTGCCACGGAGTCGAAGACCGAGCGGACCAGATGGGCTTTTTCGCCCTCGGGTACCTGGCGGAAGCCAAAATGGGTGGTTTCATCCGTCATCAAAGACCTCTTTTCAAGTGAATGCGTAAATCCTTTGGGATTATCAGGACAAGGGGGGTTCGTTAGCCTTCAGGTGGCCCTTTTCTCTAAGGGCCTCAAGGTATTCCTGCCAGCGTTGTGGCTGGGTGACGCCCAGTTCATAGAGGTAGTCCCAAGTATAAATCCCCGTTTGGTGGCCATCGCTGAAGGTCGGACAGATGCCATAGTGGCCGACCGGGCGAAGATCGGTGACAACCACCGATTCTTTGCCGATCTGGAGGACCGATTGCCCTGGGCCATGGCCTTGAACTTCAGCAGAAGGTGAAAACACGCGCAGGTATTCGAAGGGAAGGCTAAAGATTTCCTCTTCATTAAAACCGATCTCGAGTCGCCGCGAGGCCTGATGCAGGGTGATATGCGTTGGAACGCGCGGGCTCATGGGCGCTTCAATCAGAGAATGTAACGGCTGAGATCCTCATTGTGGGCAATAGCGCCCAGCTCGAGGTTGACATAATCGGCGTCAATCAGGAGGTTTTGACCTCGATGGATAGGAGCCTCAAAAGAAATCTTTTCGAGAAGCCGTTCGAGAACGGTATGAAGCCGCCGCGCGCCAATATTCTCGGTGCGTTCATTGACCTCAAAACTCACCTCAGCAATCCTTGCGATGCCCTCCGGGGTGAAGTGAAGGCTGACGCCTTCCGTCTCCAAAAGGGCGGCATATTGCCGGGTAAGCGAGGCGTCTGGTTCGGTCAGAATTCTGACAAAATCAGCGCTTTCAAGCGCGTGAAGTTCGACTCTGATTGGAAAGCGCCCCTGCATTTCAGGGATCATGTCTGAAGGTTTCGACAGGTGGAAGGCCCCGGAGGCGATAAAGAGGATGTGGTCGGTTCTGATCATCCCGAACTTTGTGCTGACCGTGGAGCCTTCGACCAGGGGGAGAAGGTCCCTTTGAACACCTTCCCGAGAAATGTCTGGGCCGCCATGCTCGGACCGTTTGCAGATCTTGTCAATTTCATCGATAAAGACGATGCCGTTCTGCTCGACCGCTTCAATGGCTTTGTGCTTGAGTTCTTCCTCATTGATCATTTTGGAGGATTCTTCCTCTTGAAGAATCTTAAGGGCCTCAGCGATTTTGAGCTTTCGGGTTTTGGTTCGACCCGTGTGGAGATTTTGGAACATGCTCTGGAGTTGATTGCTCATCTCCTCCATCCCAGGCGGCGCCATGATTTCAACGCCAACCGGTGTCGCGCTGATCTCAATGTCGATCTCCTTGTCATCGAGAACCCCATCCCGAAGGCGCTGGCGGAAGGTTTCTCGGGTCGGTGAGGGCGCGGTGGCCGCGGTTTCATCACCCGACCAGCCAGCGACACCGGGGAGAAGGATGTCGAGAACCCGTTCCTCGGCGGCCCGGTGGGCCTCATGGGCGACCCGCTTGATGGCCTCCTGCCGGGCCATTTTGAGGGCGGCGTCGATGAGATCACGAATGATGGATTCGACATCTCGTCCGACATAACCGACTTCGGTGAATTTGGTGGCCTCGACCTTGATGAAAGGGGCTTGTGCGAGCTTTGCGAGGCGACGGGCGATTTCGGTTTTGCCAACGCCGGTCGGGCCGATCATCAGAATATTCTTTGGGGTGATTTCTTCCCGCAGCCCCTCGGTCACCTGTGCGCGCCGCCATCGGTTCCTGAGCGCGATGGCGACGGCCCGCTTGGCATCGGCTTGGCCAATGATGTGCTTGTCGAGCTCCTCGACGATCTCGATGGGGGTCAGTTCGGTCATGATGGTGCGACGTCATTGGGCGACGTCAGTTCTTCAATGGTCACATGGTGGTTGGTATAGATGCAGATGTCCGCGGCAATGGCGAGCGAGCGTTCGACAATCTGCCGGGCATCAAGATCGGTATTTTCAAGCAATGCCCTTGCGGCCGATTGGGCAAAGGGTCCGCCGGAACCAATGGCAATCAGGCCATTCTCTGGCTCGATGACATCGCCGTTGCCGGAGATGATCAAGGAGGCCTTGTCATCAGCAACCGCGAGCAATGCTTCAAGGCGTTGCAGCATCCGGTTCGTCCGCCAATCCTTGACCAGTTCTACTGCCGCTTTAGTGAGGTTGCCGCGCTGTTTTTCAAGCTCCCCCTCAAAGCGCTCGAAGAGAGTGAAGGCATCGGCCGTAGCCCCCGCGAAACCCGCAAGGACGCGTCCATGATAAAGCCGCCTCACTTTTCGGGCATTGCCTTTCATGACGGTATTGCCGAGGGTGACCTGACCATCCCCGCCGATGACCACTTGGTCGCCTCGGCGAACACAGACAATCGTCGTGCCGTGAAACTGTTCCACTTGCTATCGTCCAAAGGAGGGGCCTTAAAAGAACGTATTCTACCTCATCGGCTGCTGTTGGCGTTGATCTTGACGCGGCCAGTTAGAATGCTTCCTCATTCCATCCTTACCACCCATCCAAGGATTCCCATGACCGATTACCCTTTGCTCCGTCTTAAGAAGAATGAAGATCGCCGTCTCCGTGGCGGGCACCTATGGGTTTTTAGTAACGAGGTGGATGTTGTGGCAACGCCCATAAAAGGTTTGGAGCGCGGGACCCTGGGGTTACTTCAAAATGCCCGCGGCGAGGCGCTCGGGGTGGTCACCATCAATCCCGACTCTCTGATTGCAGGTCGTCTTGTGACCCGGCATGTCAGTGAAGCGATTGATCAGAGCTTCTTCCTGAAGCGCTTTGAACGTGCTTTAAGGCTGCGTGAGAGTCTCTACGGACGGCCCTTTTACCGGCTGATCTTTGGAGAAAGTGATGGGCTTCCAGGTCTTATCGTCGATCGTTTTGGTGATGTGGTGGTCGTCCAGACCAATACGGCCGGCATGGAGCGCCTACAGCCATGCATCTTCAAGGCTTTGGAGGCGTCTTTATCGCCTCGAGCGATCATTCTTCGGAATACCTCCAGTCTCAGGTCTCTCGAGGGGCTTGAGCCTCATACCGAGGTGGTCATGGGGTCGGTGGCAGATGCGATCGAGATCGAGGAAAATGGGGCCCGTTTCCTGATAGATCCCCTGACGGGGCAAAAGACAGGCTGGTTTTTTGATCACCGAGATAATCGCGCATTACTCTCGGCGCAGGTCGCTGGCAAGCGGGTCCTCGACCTTTTTTCCTATACCGGAGCCTGGGCAATACCGGCAGCGCTAAAAGGTGCCCGCTCCGTTGATTGTGTCGATGCATCAGCCCAAGCGCTTGAATTGGCAAAGCAAAATGCCGCACTCAACGGGGTGTCGGATCGCGTCCATGTTCACTCTCTCGATGTCTTTGATTTTCTAAAGGCGGCAAGGGAGTCCCGCGATCACTTCGATGTCATCATCGTTGATCCACCGGCCTTCATCAAACGCAAGAAGGATCATCTAAAGGGCCTTGAAGCCTATCGCCGACTGAATCAGATGGCGCTCCAGCTTTTAAGTCCAGGAGGTCTCCTCATCTCTGCCTCCTGCTCCTTTCATCTATCAAGAGATCAGCTTCAAGATCTATTGAGGGCTTCATCCCGCCATCTTGATCGCCATCTGGTCCTATTGGGGCGGGGTGGACAAGCGAAGGATCATCCCATCCACCCTGCGATTCCTGAGACCGACTACCTTAAAGCCTTCTTCTGTCACGTCGGCCCGAGCCTCTAAGAGGATCCAGGGCCTCCCTACCGGAGGACGACGATCAAGCCTTGGGGTCCTCGCATCACATTCAAGAGGATTTCGCGGGTTCCCTTAACGGCCTTTAGTAAATCCTCGGTGGACCCGGTGGGCTTTCGGTTCGCGGCCACGATG
>JBEIRQ010000162.1:0-4406 GCA_040375885.1 Methylococcus sp. | reverse complement strand
GGTTCACGGTCTCCTGTTCCGAGGATCGTAGCCCAAGGTCTATGGAGCATTATTTACGCATTCTTGCTTGAATCTTTGTCGAGGCTCAATTGTCGATGATGGCGAACGAAACAACAAATTTACCCGGTCAAGCCTGCGCCAGCATATTCTGGCTGGGAAAGCCCTCGCGGCCCCAATCCCTCGCGTTCAAGAACTCGAGCCACTGCCGAACGCGCTTCAAGGTCTCGTAGCATCAACGCGAGTTTGGGATAGGCTGAGATATCCAGCGTGTGGCGGCGATAAGCGGAACCACAAATGGCCCAGCGCAACAGCATTGCAACATAGAGTGTCAAAATTGAAGGAGCTACAGGCATATGTGCCTCCAACTGATCCAGTTGGCTGCTCATTCTGGTAAAGCTAGCTTCAGAGACTGCGGCCTGATGTGCCTCACCCAAAGGACGTTCGGGGTGAAATAGGGCCATTACTGTAGGATGAAGACCGTTGGTCACAAAAGCGAACCAAGAAAGGAACGAAGTCCGATTTGATGTGCCTACCTCAGGCGCAAGCGCGTGGTGAGTTTCCGCCAAGTATAACAAAATCGCCGCCGTTTCAAAAATCGGACCCTGCGGTGTTTCCAGAACAGGTACAAGTCCCAAGGGATTTAATGCCCGATAGGCAGGACTGGCTAATGCGCCTTTCTCATAATCAACCGTTTTAAATTCATAGTTGACGCCCAACTCCTCAAGAGCCAGATGCACCACCAACGATCCCCAATCGTATACGCCGTGTAAAATGTACATCTTTCGTCCCCCATCCCTATTTCCGAATAGTCTATGCTATCCGTTTAAATCAACAAGCATTGCATCACACGCTAAAGTGGTCAGATGATCAGTCTCCTGTCTTCCGCGTCATTGAGAACAGTCCATAAACGACAGGCAATTGGCAATGATCGGGTGTCCATGGTCCTTTGCCCCCATGAAACGTGATCCTCCCGGACGGATTGCTTTTGAGCGAAGGTAGGGCTGGAAAACCTGACCTGCTTCCCATAAAAGAGGTTGTTTAGAACTGGAATTTTCTAATTGTGCCCCCCTTTCGAGGACGAGGGGATTTCCATGAATGTATCATGGTTTACTGAGGCGCAGATTGCATTTGTTTTGAAACGGGCGGAAGAGGGCGTCTCAGAAGCCACTTTTTATGTCTGGCGGAAGAAGTATGGTAATCTGCTGTCAACCGAGATGAAGCGTTTGCGGCAATTGGAAGATGAGAACTCAATGTTGAAACGGATCGTAGCGGAACTGTCTTTAGATCAAGCTATGCTTCAGGACGGGAATAAAAAATTGCTTAGCTGTATCCTAATTCTGATAAACTGAGACTGAAGGAGTGAAACAGATGAAGAAGAATATTCTGTTGGTCGGTGAAAGCTGGGTTTCGGCTGTCAATCACGTCAAAGGGTTTGACACGTTTACGACGGTTAGTTCCGCTGTTGGCATCAAGCCTTTGGCCGAAGCGTTGGAGGGCAGCGACTTCAAGCTAACGCACATGCATTCTCAGGATGCGGTAGAAGGATTCCCGTACACACTTGAAGGTCTATCGAGCTATGACGCCATCCTCTTATCGGACATTGGCAGTAACTCCTTTCTTCTTCCTCAGGACGTGTGGCTTCAAGGGAGGACAGTGCCGAACCGGTTGACGCTCATCAATCAATGGTGCCGCCAAGGTGGCGGGTTGATGATGATTGGTGGTTATCTTTCATTTCAGGGAATTGATGGTCGTGCCCGGTGGCGGCGGACGCCTGTTGAGGCTGCACTGCCGGTAGAATGCCACCCCTTCGATGACAGGATCGAAGCACCAGAAGGCATCATCGCCGAAATTTTAGAGCCGGATCACCCTATAGTTGCGGGCATAACTGGACCTTGGCCGCCACTCCTTGGCGCAAACGAGGTTATTGCAAAGCCTGACGCTACGGTAATCGCCCGGCTGCCCGCAGAGCAGGGACATCATCCTCTTCTCGTTGCTGGGCGGTTTGGTGCTGGTCGCACCTTGGCTTGGACCTCTGATGTGGCTCCTCACTGGTTGCCTGAGACGTTCTCCAATTGGCCGGGCTATAAAAAGCTTTGGACGCAAGCACTCACCTGGTTAACGACACGCGATGACTGAAGGGTTGAAGTGAGGTGCCCCCTATGAAATTGTCCACGTTTTGGGATAATTTTGTGTCACGATAGGGAGGATCAAGAGATGACAGTCAGACGGGAAAATAGCCTCATTTGACGTCGTATCTTTGGGTGACGATTTTTGATACTACCCATTCTTTAAATATTTCATAATTATATCAATGGCTTAAATTATTAAACTCTCATACCGTTTTCGCCTCGTCCGGGCGAATTGCCTAATTTTTAGCGGTGATCGCGGGATATGCAAAGCTTCAGTACTCTCTCGCGCGTACTGTTTGGCGAAGGGACATATGGCAAAAAAAACGAACTTCCCCCGGATGCCCCCGATTGGGGGAGGTCCCCATTTTTTAAATTTGCTGCAGATTAAACGGTAGAGCTTTGTTCTTGAAACAATCGATTACGTCGTCATGGTTCAGAGGGGCCAATTGTTTGAAGACGATATTTCCCTTTTAAGAAGTTTGAACGTTTTATCAGAACAGAACTTGAGTGTATTGCCGATGAAATCCGTATTTCTTTTGACATCCTTGTAGGCATTAATCTGCTAAGCTAAATCCGACCGCCCACTCATGGGCGTTCTATCAAAGGGGAATTTCATGGCTAAAGGACAGTTAAAAGGAAATAAAGAGACAAAAAAGCCAAAAGCCGACAAGAATCAGTCAAAGGGTGGAACATCGGCCTACCAGCAGTCTCAAGGCAAAGGTGGCCCAACGGCTAATCCGTTTGCCAAAAAGGGCTGACTAAACTAGAGCACGTTGTTTTCAGGCCGTAATTCAAGATTTAGAGTGGCAGGAGGGGTTGACGAAAGCAGGGTCTCAAGGCTCATTGAGCGCTCGAATTTAAAAGGATTCCTGCGCTGTGTCAGTACTTACCGAATTGCCGCCTCAATTTTCGCTTGATGAAGTTTGCGCACTTGTACGTGAAATTTATGGACTTGAGGGAATTGTCGCCGCGCTGGAGAGCGAACGGGACCAGAATGTCCGGCTGACAGAAGTGAATGGTCAAGGTTGGGTGATCAAGATCGCCAATGGGGCGGAAGATCAACAGGCGCTAGATTTTCAGGCCGCCTTGCTGAGCCATGCCTTTGAGATGTACCCTTCGCTGCCTTTGCCACACATTCGGAAGACCCTTAACGGTGAATGGCTTGGACGATGTCAGGGTAGCGATGGGCGCGTTCATTTCGTACGGGCTGTTTCATGGCTGCCGGGGAAGCCGTTCGCTCTGGGTAAAAAGACGGAACAACAATTTGATGGACTTGGCGAAACGCTTGGGTTGCTAACCTTAGCCTTGCAGGGCTTTGCCCATGCAGGCGCTATTCGTGATTTTGATTGGGACCTCACCCAAGCGGGTCGTTCCCGTGCTCGATTGCAATTTATTGATGACCCGGTTCGGCGGGAGATCATCACTTATTTTCTTGATCGGTTCGATAGCGGCGTTGCAGCGCAACTAAAACGCTGCCGTGCGCAGGTCATTCATGCCGACGCCAATGACTACAATGTGCTGATTGACGAGACCGAAAGTGGCGGAATTGCTGGGATCATCGATTTTGGTGATGCATTGCATTCACCCCTAATCAATGAAGTCGCAGTGGCAGCCGCCTACGCCATGATGGACCGCGACGCACCAATCGAGGATGCGGCACGCATTGTTGGTGGGTTCCATCGTGTAAATCCTTTGAGACCCGAAGAAATCGAACTCCTATTTGACCTTATCGCGCTTCGACTCGTGATCAGCGTGACACTCTCGGCGTCGCGACGGAAGCGCATTGAAGACAACGCCTATCTCGCGATCAGCGAGGCACCGGCATGGGCGCTTTTGACCCGTTTAAGGGCAATGGAACCGGTTTTCGTCTCGGCTCTCTTGCGCCAAGCCTGCGGATTTGAGGCAACGTCGGGTGCACAGGCGATTATTGCCTGGATTGAGGCCAATCGGCAAAACATGGCCCCCGTTCTGGATCAACCCTGTGCGATGATGGCAAAGGCACTTGTGCCGTTTGGGGACATACAGCATCCCGTCGCGCGGGCCTCGGCTGAGGGGCGGCCGGACACAGCAGAAAAAGCATGGCTGGAAATTGCTGCCCGGGAAGGAGCCTCCTTGGGCATCGGCCCGTGGGGTGAGGATCGACCAGTTTACACGACCGAAGCTTTTGTTTCCCGCATGGCTGCGGGCAAGCGCCGGTCGCTGCATCTGGGGCTTGATTTGTTTCTGGATGCGGGTGCGAATGTTAGGACCCCCTTGGCCGGGACGGTCATTGATCTC
>JBEIRQ010000083.1:0-6874 GCA_040375885.1 Methylococcus sp. | reverse complement strand
GCCATACGAAGGGCGTCGCGGTGTTTTTGAACGCGGGCGTTCACCGGCGCGGTTCGCATGAGGACATCTCCAGAATTGTTACATGCAACATTGTAGGCGTCCACATCGTTGTAGGCGTCCACATCGTTACATGCAACAGCAATGCTTCCGTTCTTATTAGACCAATATACGAGATACTGGATTTGTGGGTCTTGCAGCGCTTACCGGTTACCCCCCCCCGACACGGTCTGTCTTGGCGTTACTGCAAATCAACAACGGCTTTCACAGCCGCCTCCGCATCCACAACACCCGCGCCACATAGGCCCAGAAGACTTGTTGTACACAGAGAAGGGTCTAGGTTGTTCCAATTAAAGACGGCGGGGGAATCCGAAATGACTGTGAGGGTCGGCGTCAGGGTGAAAAAAATGTTTGCAGTATCCTGAAGTATCTTTTTCACGAGGGCTGGGGTTAATTTGTGCTTTTTGTCGGCACTGACCATCAGAGAAACCACACCGGAGACCACTGGAGCGGACATGCTCGTTCCCTGCAATGGCCCATAGGTCATGTTTCCCAAGTCGGGCGAAGTGAGGCTACTGTTAATGGTTGACCAAACTCCCCACTGCGGAGCTGGTAATAATTTTAGTTCTTTTTTCCCACTCATAGGGTCAACGGACAGAGCCAAAAACGACTGCTGGCCACCCGGCGCTGCAACGGTTATGGAGCTTCCGAAATTACTATACGATGCAATGTCCCCAAGATGGTTCACAGAGGCCACGCTGACCACGCCGCGGCAGTTGGCGGGATTAGCAAGGGAGACGTCTTTTGAGTCGTTCCCCGCAGACACAACAACGCTAATCCCTTTTGATAAAGCATAGTCGATGGCTTCCTGATCGGCATTAGGACAAGCGCCGGAACCTCCTATACTCAGGTTGATGACCTTCACCGGCGTCCGGTTCGGCCTTGTGCCTGGCACCTCCTTGCTACCGGCTGCCCAAATAATTCCATCCGCGGCATCAGAGAGGTTACCACCGCACGCACTTGTTACCCTCACCGGAACAATCTTTGCTTTCCAGTTAATCCCACTGACTCCCTCTCTATTGTTCGTGGTTGCGGCGATAATTCCAGCCACATGGCTGCCGTGCCAATCGCTGTCGCTGAGCGCGTTCCCACAGCCAGTAAAATCATCGACCCAATCTCCCTCATCTTGGGCATTCAGATCGCGCGCATTGCCATCCCTTGCCAACGCAATAGAGGTAACCATGTCCCAACCCCGCTTTGTCTTTTGCCGCCCTAACGACCGCTTGAGATCAGGGTGATCAAAAAGAATACCCGAATCCACAACGGCAACCCCCGTCGAGGCACTTCCCTTAGTCAATTCCCAGGCCGCTTGCACATTGGCTGCTCCGAGGTAGCCGTTAACCCCATAAGGTGAAACAAACTCAGGTGGGGTGACGTTAGCAAAGGGGCCTAACAGATGCCAATCGTTCCAGAAGTAGGGATCATTTGGCGTAATTGAACTGACATTCTGAATACTCACATGGCTCTCAGGATCCGCATAGACAACCTCCGACAGCCGTTCCATTGAGATTTCAATATCCTGCGCCTGCTCGAGTGTGATCGGCTCCTCAAGACTCAGGATGCGAGCAAATGCAGTTCTGTCAGTCGCCTTGAGCTTCACTCCGGCTGCAGTGGCCAACTTCGTTAGTAGCCCTGAATCCAGATCGGAAGACAAGTTGTCCCCACGAAGCTTGACGATAAATCGACTAATTTCATCCGCCCTGTCTTGGTTTTTATTTTTGGCTATTGCAGATTTTGGCTTCAACTGGGTTTCCCCCGCCTCTACATCAGCCCATAGGACCCCAGATTCGAGACTAAGCGCTTTTGCTGCTTGACGCGCCTGTTCCACGGTAACTGCAAATGGCAACGAAAGAACTTGCCCATTCGTTCGGGTGTTGGCCTCCCAGGCTAGATCAATCCCGACCTTCAAGGATAACCTTTTAAGGACATCAGGATCGATGGGATTCAACGCTTCCTGCCCGATATCTTTTTGAAGCATAAGAACGATCCGTGGATCACCCAACGCTCTCCTAAGGCTCGGGGAGCCTGAAGGAAAAGCACCGTCGGCCTTAGCGAATGGACACGTCATGGCCAAGGCCAAGGCGCCGCCTGAAATCAATAACCTTAATAACCCGCTTTGGGTGTGTGATCTTGAGGCTCTGATGTGACGAAGCATTTGGATTCTCCCACTAGAGATTTAAAGAGGTCTCTGATCTTTCCCGAACAAAGATAAAAACATGACGATAGCACACGAGGGTCCGCTGCAATCGATTCGCTGATGGACACCCATACATCAGGCGAATTTCCTCTTCAACCCAACCTCATTTTAATCCGGTTGGATGACCCCTTCGATCCACTGAGCGACGGCGCAGCCGGGATGAGTCATTGCTAAATGGGGTTCAAGCTGTTTAAGAGCAAGGCCCGACAGTCTCGTTGGTATTCTCGCTGCTACTCAGGATTGTCCCAATCGTCCGTTTTGAGAGCGCCATTAAAATCAAAAGCTAAGGTCATCATCGAAGCCCGCTTCCGCAGGGTGATTTTGGCTGGGGTTTACGAGTCGACCGTAGCTTAAAGTTTGGTCTCGCTCTTCACTCTGCCTAGAAGGCTCCCCTGATCGTTTACGGCGCTCATAGACACTCAGAATGCCTGACACCGTCACATTGAGCCCAGTCATTTGCTTGCCGTCACGCTCCCAGTTGGACAGTCGTGCAGATCCTGCCACCGAAACGGCATCGCCTATCAGCAATCGCGAAAGCTTTTCAGCGTCCTCGCCAAAAGCAATCACACTGGCAAAGGCATAATCCGGCTCGTCTTCTTTTTGGCCCTGAACCGGCACCCGAATCGAGGCCGTGCAGTAAGGCTGCCCGTTCCTGCCGACCCCAGGCTTGGGATCTTTAGTCAATTTGCCGCTGAGTAGGACTGAGAACATGGGAACCCCTATCGAATGAATGATTGCCGAAGAAGTCCGCCAATCCTTTAAATCGCCAGGACCATCCTAACGGCATTCGACTCTATGGGTCATCTACGATTTCCTTAAGAGGCTGCTGCTTGCACTTTGACAGCGCCAGAACTTTCGACGTTTTTTCGGCGATTTTTTCCAGTAACCCCTGAATTCCAAGGTCTATTTAAGTCCTCATTTTAAGCGAGAGAGGATCTCATCTCTCTAAGATTTCCCGATAATCTCTGTTTTTTCAGCGCGGTAGAAGGGTGAAGACATACGTGAAAAACTGGGTAGTTGGGTCGCAAGAGATATTGACTACCGTTGCCTGCCGCATCCGCGCCAACGAAATGCCCGGTACCGGAAGTAAGGGCGCACACCCTAGGATGCGCAGCCCCCCCCCTCCAAGGGGGTACGTTTCGCCGCCCATCACGTTGATATCATCCTTAGTCGCGAGATTTGCCACTCTGCAGTTATTAGATGCCCCACACAGTCTCTTGGGCTGATTTAACCGTCGCATAAACGATTTATCGATTGAACGATGTTTCGATGAACACTTGGCGTCTCTGGTCGGGTTGTTCACCGATGTGATGATCAAAGACAGATCAAACGTCCCTATTGGTGCAGCGCCTAGGGTAGGCGTTTCATAAATAAGGCCATTCGCGATAACAAGGTCTCCGATCGGCCCGTTTGGTCCCTAGGGGGCTGTCGGAACATCGTATGTTTTTGCTGTCGACGGTGAAAGGCCGTTAAGCCGCCTTTGCGTTCGATGTTGTGGGGGCGAACATCTTTAGCACAACAGCAAATAAAAGATTCACTTGAGTGCGTGCTGAGAAAGCAAAGTCAGCCTTGATCTCCTCTGGTATGGGATGGCTAGGGAGCTGCCCAGCCATCCAAGCGTTATCCGGTAGCCGTTTGATCGAGAACGTCTGGAATCATCAGGGCGATGTCACCCAACAATTACCTGAGGTTTCCAGCATCCCTCGCAAATTTCCTTAAGAGGCGAAGATTCTGTTGGTCTTCTGCCGCCCGTTTCGGGCAAGGGATGACCGTCACTTTGCTGATGTCACTTATCTGAGTGACCTTCCCGGATACAAGCTGACTGGACACGAGGGTACCCGTCCCGGTCAACGTTTCGGGGTTGATTGACCAATAACGAGTGGCAAACGCATTCATCTTTCCATAGGGGGGAATTGTTAGTTCATCAGCGGCGGTGGTCGTGAGTTCGATTTTTCCATTTTCGGCGATCATCTCGCAATAAACCGCGAAGCAGTTTTCAGACCCATCCGACATCATCGCGCACTGGCGGCCTTCAACAGAGGCGTTATCGCCTCGATTGAAGTTCAGGTGAAAGTAACCGTTTTAGGTTGAACCACCTGCAAAGGTGCTTTCGGTTTTAGTGCAGAGATCACCGCTCCTTGCTAGGGCGCCTGAGGTTACGCCGAGCCCGGAAAGTGCTATCAATAATGCCAGAGATGTTTTCATGGGGGTCTCCTTATTGTTATTTATAAAAAGCTGTGCTCCGACTTTCGTGCCAACCAGAATTTGGGGAGCGTCTCAGGTTCTTGTTTAAAGCCCAGTAGTTCCAAATTCTTCAGATCCGCCTAGACCCTCTCACTCAGGTCTCAACATATCCAAGATCAATTTGGCAGTGAACCCCTTGAAAAGTTTCGGCAAGCCCCTAATTCGAGCAAGCTCTGACCGAAAACACCATCGGGAAGCACATTCATCAATTAAAGCAATCCGGCCTAGATTGGACTACAAGGACAGCAAGGGGCCTCAATTCAGACATCCCCTTACTATCCTCATAACGGTCTCGCAGAAACCGTAAGCCCTATGAGCGCGAACACAAAAGGATAACTCCAGCGAAAAAGGTGACTGTCGCGCCTAATTGTTCCCATTTGATATCGACCTCATGCCGAGCAGGAAAGTCATGCCGCTGATGCCCATATACACCATCAAGGGCATGGCACCGCTCCAATCTGCATTGGAAGGTGCGTAGCCGGCAACGTTGCTCTTAATGGCGAAATATCCCAGCAGATACAAGAGAGGGATCACGCCCAGCATGGCTAGGGCAAGTCGTTGTGCGTATAACCCCATCAAGATCAGGGCGATCCCCGTCTCAAAATTTGATATCCCAAAGGCCCCAAGAAGACGTAGCTGATCACTGGCCGCTGCCGTCGACAAATCAAGGCCTGCAATATGGAGTGCCGAATAGTGCAAAAAAATGGTGTGCATGACGCCACGCAAAAGATCGTAACAGCCCAAGAGAAGCGTAATGACAACGACAAACCTCGGGACATCCTGATGTGATTTCATTAGTCCCTCATCCTTAATACAGCCAAGATTCTATTGATGAACCCATGAAACGGCCATGAAAACCAAATAATAAACCGCCGGGCTACCGGCTAGTCTTATAGAAAATGGTCTGCGTACTACTCGAATCCTCATCAACTTCAATCAACGCACCTGAAGCATCTAGGGTGAAGCTCGCTGGAATATTGACCGGTGGGATCTTTTTGTCTTCGCAGGTATAAGTGATGCTGCTAAATTCGATGGCGTTTCGAGATGATCTGGTCCCATTGCCGACACCAAGTCCACGACCTCCATTGCAAAGATAGAAGTAGGTGTCGTTATAAAGAAGATGCACCGTATCATTTGATAGCTTGTTGATGGAGATGGTGGACAGCGAGCCATCAACTGGATCGACCGCCTGCCAAAGCCCTATGAATCTTCTGAGGTTATGATCGCTGGCAAGGGCATTGGGGGACACCAAGACGGTCCAGAGCGTGGATATGAAGAGAATGGCTATCTTGATACTCATGTTGCGTCTCCTTTTTTGAATTGCGCGTAAAGCACTCGCTTTGTAAATGCTGCCTCAAACAACTGTGGATGGATGTCGACGTGAGACCGGAAGTCGAGTTTGTTATTCGCTAGGGTGACATAAGAGCCGCCTTTTGATCCAGCAAAAGACCTTCGCCTTTGTATGTCATCCCCTTTGTATTTTTGGTGCGGGCCCTTAGCGATGATGAGGGCACCCAAAGGTCAGCGGCTCTAAACTTTACCACCACCCTCTTTTTCAGGGTGGATGACCGTGACCAGCATGTTCCGAATTGACCTTATCTCCATCGTGATGATGAAATCTATGTACAACGGCGTGGCCCCGCCCTTTGGATATCAGCCAGCGTACCAGAGGAAAAGCCGCTAAACCGGCTATAGCTAATGAAAAAAACAAACTGACCCAGAACAACCCGTCCCCAAGACCTGCATCCATGGCTCCATGGCATGAAGACCATGACCTTATTGTCAACGATCTCCATTAAGGTGGTCGAATTAGATAAATCCAGACCAGCTCCAACCATCATTCCCATTACCTCTCCGATGGAGCAACCCGACAAGCAATGGAGCGTGGCCTTTAGCGCCACTAAGTTGGCGTTTTCCTCATGGGTGTCTGATGCATTCTTTCCATAAAAAGCCCCCTTATCTCGACGTTAGCCTATTTTTGGGTGACCCAAAGAGACCCTGTGTACTTTTCCTGTTCCGTTTTAATCGATGGATACTCTTAGACTATCATGGGTCAATGGTGACAAGTTTGAGCTCCCTAAGCCCTTTTGGGATCTTGGCTGACGTCGCAGCCAACCCATCCCGCGCTATGCTTCAGGGACATCCGAGGGACTCAACCGGGTCTTTTCTTATCCTCAGCTGGAAGTCTGGTTTTGCTCGGCGTCCTCAACCAAGAGACCCCAGAAGCCCTCAGCGACCTCATTTCTGTTTTTTCTGACCATCTTTTGTAACAGACGATGAAACACTCCATACATTTTTTACTGGCGATTTTCTTACAGGGTGCTCTGAGCGTTATGGTAGAGGCAGCCCCTTTAACCACGTCGGTTTATGTTATTC
>JBEIRQ010000076.1:0-7477 GCA_040375885.1 Methylococcus sp. | reverse complement strand
GGGGGAGCCATCCTGGAATATCTTGCTGAGGACCGGAGGACTGAATCGCTGGATGACGATGAAATAGACGAAGACTTCTGAAAGGCAAAATCAGGGGGGCATACTGCCCCCCTTTTTTTAAGTCCGGCGCTTAAACCGCGAATTTACGCGCTTTTACACCAGCGCTAACAGTCAGGAGGCTAATGCCAAACGTCAGCCTTAGGAGGAACACCAGGTCTTTTTTGCAGCGTGTCATCCCATTATGGGTTGCGAAGGGGCAAAGAAGGATGTATGGCTCTCTAGTAGATCACAGTTGATCTATACGCCATTGGCGGATACTATTCCGTGTATGGAATTTATTGAAACCCCGACCTTTACGCGATTGCTGCTTGAATTACTGGGAGACGATGAGTACGCCCTACTGCAACAAGTTCTTGTTGAAAACCCCGAGCGGGGAGATCTAATGAGGGGTGGCGGCGGAATACGAAAGTTGCGCTACGCACTTTCTGGTCGTGGCAAAAGTGGCGGGGTCCGAGTGATTTACTACTGGCTGCGGGACGATGGCCAGATTTATATGTTATTGATTTACCCAAAATCTAAGAAAGACACGCTGACGGATCGGGAGACCGCTCTCTTACGGGAGCTTGTGAAGGAGTTGTAAGTATGGACAAAGACTTGTTTGATGACTTGATGCAAAGCCTGAAAGAAGCGAAATCCATATCGCGTGGTGAGGTGTTGGCTGCCCGTAGGTTTACGGTATCACCACCCGATGTGAGAGCAGTTCGAGAGCAACTCGGTTTATCTCAAAGCGACTTTGCGAGGCTGATGAGAGTGAGCGTTAAGACGCTTCAAAATTGGGAGCAACATCGGCGCAATCCGACGGGGCCGGCGGCTGCGCTGTTAAAAATAGTCATGACAGCACCGGATTTGGCTCTTAAAACACTTCATGGCTGAAGGGGCGCAAGTCTTCTCCGTTGGCAGCGTTGCGCAATGGCTTTAGGGAACTCAAAAATGGAAAGAGATCTATTCAAAAATATCTGGGACGCTATCGGGGATGTCCCCGACGAGCAGGCGGGCATGAGGCTGCGCTCATCCCTCATGATCGCGTTCTACACACACCTGAAGCGGATCAGGGTTAATTAGGCCTGAGCGGCCAAGCTAATCGGTATCGCCCTTACGATTGATGAAGGATCATTTGATTAATCGAGCGCCTTGAACGACGTCATTTGAATTTTAAAGCTTGGCGATTCAAGGCCACCAGATTCTGTGATGCGAGTCTCCTCGAAATAATCTTTTTGCTGGGGGTCTTTCATGAACTGCCCAGATACTTCGACGATGGTGCCATAGGGGAGGAGATTTGCCGCTTTTAAAATAGCGGAGGTGGGAGCGATATTGAAATCCGTTTCAAGGGTGATGTCCTTCGCAATCGTGATGCGAATGGAGATATGGCCATCGCCGCCATCATCGGGCATGTGACTTAAAAGCCCAATCCAGTGATCGATTCGATCATCGCGATAGGCCTCAAGAGCTTTTTGGCGTTGCCGCCTGACCGTATCTTTATCAAGGCCCTGAAGACTCGCCCCTTGAGCCTTTCTGATGATGTCGATGAAGCCTGTTTCACTTTTTGGGAGAGATCTTCCGGTCCAGTCATCGGTGAATTCAGGGGTATCGGGAGTCTGAACCTCTGCGTCCTTTTGGTGGGTGATGTCACCATAGGCGGGTAAGGTCAGGAGGCTAAGGCCAACCGCCAGCCTAATAAGGAACACCAGGTCTTTTTTGCGGCGTGTCATGTCAAATCCATCTGGTCGTTCAATGCCTTTCATTCGGTTAGTATCTATGGCCCGTTGAATGCTTTTTTTACCGATTCTTAAAGGAAAATTTATGGGTATCATTCGTTCGGAGTTTCGATTTTCCAATCCATCGAAGGGAGATCTGGCCCCGATTATTGCGACGGCGCTCGTTGATACCGGAGCCCTTCATCTTTGTCTTCCGGAGCATCTCGCGATCCAGCTTGGGCTTTTAGAATTGGAGCGGCGTGAGGTGACTTTAGCGAATGGTCACCGCATCACCGTTCCCTATTGTGGGCCAGTGGAGATTCACTTTAAAAATCGCCGGTGCTTCACCGGAGCCATGGTTCTCGGCGATGAGCCTTTGTTGGGGGCCATCCCGATGGAAGACATGGATCTCGTGGTCATCCCCGCGCGCCAGACCGTCGATGTCAACCCTCAAAGTCCTCATATACCGCGTTCCTTTGCGAAATAATCTGAGTTCCTGCGCTTAAGGTTAAGGCCTCAAGGATCAGATAGCCTTTAGAAGAGGCTCAATCACCCGATGCTGAGCATCGAGCCAGGGCCCTTGGGCATGATCTGGGCGGATGGCCTCGGCGAGGTCGGCATCCCCTTGATCCTTGATGGCATCTAAAAAGACTTCCGTATCGATTTGCCTAAGGGCAGCGAGGAGGGCGTTTCGGCGCCTTAAACCACCCGGTTCTTGGTAGTTTCGGTGAAAAAATAGGCTGCTGAAGCGGATGACGTCTGGGGGAAAACGATGAAGGTACTGTGCTTTGAAATGATCGACACAGGCGAGGGGCGTCTCATCATCGATTCTGATCGCCGTTGAATACCCACGATCACGGTAATTTCTAAGACGCTCAAGAAGAATAGCCATTTGGTGTTCATGAGACCGGTTGATCGGAAGGCTGATCACGATACGCCTCAGGGGTAAGCCACAACGACGAATAATGTCTTCAAAATAGGCGCCATGGTCCTGCTGTACGGTAAGGACGTGACGAGGGTGTACGTCCAGAAAAAGATGCCCTTCCTCCTGATTCAAGGTCAGGTAATTCAGCATGTGGACCGTTCTTGTTAAACGGTCGAGGCTCACAATATTCGGCGTCTGGTGTTCTGAAAAGGAAGGCTTTTCACCTGGTGCTAACGTTACAAAAGGGACCGGCGCGGCATCGTGTCCTGAAAGCCTTTCTGGCGTTGAAAAATAATGTACGGGTCTTAAATCACTGCCAAAGGTCAGTTGTCCAAAAACGCCGTGAACCTTGCCATCAAGATAGCGAAGGGGGTTATTTTTAAGGTGGTTTTCGGCAATGAATCGGTCATTAAAACTGTCGATCAAGTGTTGGAGGGGCATGGTCAACCTCTTACATTAAGTCGGGGAGGGATGAGAAGAGATCCTTTTTAGGAGCACCAACATCGACCGCTTAAAAGCGATGGTCTTTTGCCTTGCGCGCCCTTGGACTGAACCTTCACGCCTTCAAAATCACCTGCCTTTCTGTTGGTCTTTTCCATAAGTTTTGTTTGCAATGCAGTGGGGGAGCTTCAAAAAATCAGAAGTGATCGGGTCAAGAACCCTTTTCTCCCAATGGGAGAGTGCTCCCCCATGCCTTAAAACCTATTTCACGCCATAAATCTGATCAAAGACCCCACCATCTGCAAAATGGGTGGTTTGGGCCTTGTCCCAGGAGCCAAACACCTCATCAATTTTGAATAATTGTATGGCGGGAAACTTTGACGCATTCGCCTGAAGGATGGCTTTGTCCGAAGGCCGATAGAAATGCTTCGCGGCCAATTCTTGGGCCTCCTTGCTATAGAGGTGCTCGAGATAGGCGGTTGCGACCTCTGTGGTGCCGTGGCGTCTTGCGACCACGTCAACGACGGTCACCGGCGGCTCGGCGAGGATGCTGAGGCTTGGATAGATGATTTCGAAGTTTTCAGCACCAAATTCTTTGAGGACCAAATGGGCTTCATTTTCCCAGGTGATCAGGACATCACCGAGCTCCCTCTCTGCAAAAGTGACGGTGGATCCCCGGGCTCCGGTGTCGAGTACTGCGGCATTATTGAAGATACCTTTGACCAATTCCTTAGCAGCCGCTTCGCCGCCGAGTTTCTTAAGACCAAAACCCCATGCCGCAAGGTAACCCCAACGCGCCCCCCCCGAGGTCTTTGGGTTCGGAGTAACGACCGAGACGCCTTTTTTGGCAAGATCATCCCAATCTTTAATCCCTAGGGGATTTCCTTTTCGTACGAGGAATACCTGCGTTGAGAGATAAGGGCAACTGTTGTTCGGGAGCCTCGTTTGCCACGACTGTGGAATGAGCTTTCCTTTTTCAAACAGTTGATTGATGTCATAGGCGAGGGCGAGGGTTGCAACATCGGCATCAAGGCCATCGATGATCGCGCGGGTCTGTTTGCCGCCACCGCCATGGGACTGATTGATGGTGACATGGTCACCCTTCTTTTCCTTCCAGTATTTTTGGAACAGCTTGTTGTAGTCTTCGTAGAATTCCCGGGTTGGATCATACGAGACGTTGAGTAATTCGATCTTTTCTGAATGCGCTGTCAACGAAAAGAGACACAGAGCGATCAAAAGGGTGATGGGTAGGGCATTTTTTGTCATGAGATCAGCTCCTTGTTTGATGGGAAAAACCTATGGCGTTTATTCTTCCCAGATGGCATAAAAGAAAAAAATTAGAAGGCTACTTGGACACGCGTCTGAAAGACCCGCTCGGTCTGCCTATCAACGATCTTGTTGGTTCTGGTGCCATCTGGCAGTTCCTCCACGGCACCACCGCTAAAGCTGGTCTGAGAGTAATCGAACATCAGTTTGGCGTTGAGGCTGAGCCACCAGTTAACGCCAAGAGCCCAGGTTGCAGCCGATTCCACAGAGCTTCTAGGGTCCGCAAACGGATAGATGGGCTTGACGGTAGTGCCTACGTTCTTAAAGGTACCTGGATCAAAATTCACCGCACTGTAACGGGCAGCCAGCACCCAAGCGCCCCACTCTCCATCCATTGGGCTGAAACTGTGGCGAGGTTTAATCCCCTGGTTCAGGAAAGAATTATTCTCATCAGTCAGCACATAATCAGCGGTCAGGTTCCAAGCGTTGATATTTTCATTCATCGAAAAGGTGTTGGTGGTGAGCCCTTTCTCGAAGACCTGATTTGCGATGTCTTGATTGGAGACAGCATATTCACCCACCAGCTTAAATGGGCCATAAAGCCAGTAACCCTGGGGATAAAGCCGGTAAGCGGTACCGTCGGCTTTGGTTCCTGTGGTCAGCACGGCCGGTTTTGAGTTTGGAACCGTGATGATGCCGGTGTAAGAGAAGATATTCTGTAGCCCCGGACTTTGGAAGCTGGATAAGGCCACATCATTCGGGTCGCCGTAGGTGCCAGCCATGCCGACGCCAAGCCCTTCAAGCGGGCTTATGCCCGAGTGGATGAAGGGATGCGAAAACACCCGGCCCTGAAAATCTTTCGAATCATTGCTGTCGGAATAAAGCGATCCGTTGTTGCTGGTGCCATTGAAAACCCCCACCTGATAACTGAAGAAGTCGGGATACATGTACATCGGGAAATTACCGGTGACGGTCATGTTACGTCCCGTTGCCAAAAAGTTACTGGGGTGATCGGGTCGATCAAACTCGCCGTGCAGCAAGAATCCGGTTTCACGGTTGGGCGCTAGCTGGGTTGGCCATGCCCTTTCAACAAAACTCAAATGAGATGCGCTGGCCAAACGCTCAAGGCTGACCGGAGCCTTCATGATTCCAGCCGCCAGACTGGCTTCTCGGAAATAGCGCAGATCGGCAATAGCATCAAAAATGCGCGGTGCAGTATTGCCGTTGGGGCCTGGAGCAAAATCAGGCATGATGCGGTAGTCCACGTACTTCATGACGGTGCCTTCAATGATGGGACGGATTCGTCTCATATAGAAGTTGTTGGGAAGGTCCGATCCATTGCTTGCAAGTGGCTGGGTTCTATCGTCTTCAAAGTAGAAGCTTGAGTCTTGTTGAATCAGTGCCCTCAGGTACATGATGAAGTTCTCATCCGATGAGACAACCTTAAGGCCCTGACTCCCAAGCTCGACGACCTTGGGTAGTTTCCCCCACTTTTTTTCGGTCTCTTCCCTATCAACCTCATACTTTCGTTCGAGTAATTTGACTTTGGTATCTAATGCCTTGAATTCGGGCTGAGTCGTTAGTTTGGTCATTGTTTCAGGCTTGACGTCCGCTGCAAGTGACTCCTTTGGGGTATGCTGGGAAGTCGTTTGGTGGCTTTCGCGCTTCAAGACCTCTTTTTTTAATCGCTTATTTTCAGCTTCTGTGTCTTCCAGCCGATTCTCAAGACGCTCGATCGTTTTTTCAAGGCGTTCAAGGCGTTCTGAATCGGAGAGTGCTAAAGCCTCTGCCGAAAGTCCTAAGGCGGCACTGCCGATACCAGCAGCGAGGAGGCTTGAGAATGGTTGCTTCATGGTGATTCCCTATTCAAAGATCATTTCGCTCTAGCACGCTTCCTGCTGTTTGAAGGTCAGTGCGCCTTTTATCGTTTTATCGAAGGGCCGCCCCTGATCGGGGTAAGCCTCAAGTTATGGTTGGCTTCTTATCGACGATGCATTCAGGTTGACATTGAGGCGGACCTTTTCTTTTCGCTCAATCTGAACGATCCGGCCCTCATGGACTGTGATTTCAACGGATACAAATTTGAGGCCAGCCATCGCTTTAAGAATCTTCTGAAGACCCTCATCGTTCAAAGAGTCGGTGCTGGGATCCTGGGGAGATGACATCGGTTTCTCAGATTGAATATCAGCGCCGATCAGGGTGATGGCGTCTTTAGTGGGGACGATGCTAGCAATCAAATTGAGAAATCTGAAAGAATAAGTCGTTAGATCGATATGCAACTATGGAATATGGGGTGACGACCCATCATCGCCCTCCACATGGAAGCTGGGGATACGACCGAGTATCATCCTGCTTTACCCCCATCGCTCAGTCATTGTTTGTGAAACTTCTAAAAGACTTTTTAAACGTGACCCAAGGGTTAACGCTCCCTCTCCTCAGTTGGGCGGCTTGGCTTTGGATGAATCAGAACCCTCAAGGGTCCAGTCTCGATGCCTTAGGCGTCCAGTCACTGGAAATCCAAGGCGGGGCGATCTTTGCCTTGATGATGGGCTGCGTATTTTCAGTGGACCTTTTTGCTGATCGTTTGGCGGAGCGCTTGGGTGAGCCTTATGGAACCTTGGTGTTGACCTTGAGCGCGACGATCATTGAGGTGAGCCTTCTCTTACAGATCATGGTGTCCGGTGACCATAACCCCTCCTTAATGAGGGATACCGTCTATGCAACGCTGATGTTGGTCTTAAACGGGATCGTTGGGATTTCGCTGACGGCAGGGGGGTGGCGGCATATCGAGCAGGCGTTTGATCTTCGTGGAGCCTTGGCCTATTTCCATATCATTGCGCCCTTGTCGCTCTTTGTTCTCGTCTTGCCCAACTATACGGGGACCGATGGCAAGCCGACCCTTGAGCCTTCGCAGGAAGCCTTTCTTGGGATTCTCTGTCTCGTCGTTTATGGCGTTTTTTTGAGGCTACAAATGGGTCGACATCGTTCCCATTTTGGCCATGTTGCCTCCACCGAGTGGGTCAGCCCTAGAAAGGAATCACGGACATTCGGGTTTGGGAGGAAGCGCTCTTTGATGTGGCCCTTGATAGGG
>JBEIRQ010000344.1:0-2265 GCA_040375885.1 Methylococcus sp. | reverse complement strand
TGATCGCCGCCAATAATCAGGACGTGACCATAATGACCTTTATGCGTGGCTTTGGCGCGGCGCGGGATAGATATTTTAGTCGCCAGCAGACGAGCGTTTAAAGGGGTCTGGTGACGGATCAGTGGATCGACCTTCAGATCATCAAACAAGATTTCGCCGGTGAAGCTTGGGGCCGCGCCAGTAAAGAGACCCTGTTTAAGGCCGATGAAGGTGATCGTGAGATCCGCTTCGACGGCGATCCCGAGCACCTCCCCGGTGTCGGCCGAGATCCCAGAGGGGAGATCGAGGGCGACGACGAGACGCTCTCTAACCGTATGCTGATCGCCTCGGCCGCGGTATCGATTAATGGCCTCGATGACCTCCCGATAGGGGCTTTCGATGGCCCGTTTAAGGCCTGTCCCAAAAAGACCATCGACCAGAATCTCGGTCGCTTCAAAGTCTTCTGGTATGAAGGCCAGTGTTTCACCGCCGGCTTCCTTAAACCGTTGATAGGCGATAAGCGCATCACCCTTCAGAGATTCTAGCGGCGCGACCGGGTAGACTCTGACATCAAAGCCCATCTGATGGGCCAGTCGGGCGACAATGAAGGCATCACCGCCATTATGGCCGGAACCGGTGACCGCAGAAAGCGTTCGTGCATCAGGGCGTTTAGCCTGGATCGCTCTAAAGGCCTCTAGGCCGGCGCGTTCCATGAGCTCCATCCCGGTGATGCCGCCTTCATCGATGGCGAGTCGATCGAGACTCGCAATGCCTTCGGCGTTGTAGAGTTCGGTCGGAAAGTCAGGATTCATCGATGAGGATCGCACAGGGAATATCAAGACTCAAAATGGGTTGATCATGCGTGTGGACGGCATTAAACAGCAAATCGTTACGATCGGACAAACCCTTGGGTTTAATGATGTCAGAGTCTCCAGATCGGATCCTGGGGACGCGGCCGATCGGCTGAAGGCATGGCTTGAGGCCGGTTACCACGGCGAGATGGCCTTCATGGCTCGTTATCAGCATCTTCGGGCGGATCCTTCCCTCTTGGTGAAGAACACCATTCGGGTGATCAGTGTCCGTCTTGATTATCTTCCTGAGGATCTTCAAACGACCCAAGAGCGACTGTTGGATCCTGAGATCGGCTTTATCTCACGTTATGCCCTTGGACGTGATTATCATAAACTCATCCGGCAACGACTAAAGGCCTTGGCCGACCAGATTGAAGCGTTGATTGGCCCTTTTGGCTACCGCGTTTTTTCAGACAGTGCGCCGATTCTTGAAAAACCCCTGGCCGCCCAAGGCGGACTCGGCTGGATGGGGAAGCATACCAATCTGATCCAGCGTCACGCGGGTTCTTATTTCTTTATTGGGGAAATCCTGACGGATCTTCCGCTACCCATCGATGAGCCGGTCCAAAATCATTGTGGGAGTTGTACGGCCTGTATCGATGTATGCCCGACCGAGGCGATTATCGCGCCTTATGTCCTTGATGCCCGTCGCTGTATTTCCTACCTCACCATCGAGCATCCGGGCGCTATCCCGATCGTTTTCAGAAAGGCCTTGGGGCATAGGATCTATGGCTGTGATGACTGTCAGATTTTCTGTCCCTGGAATCGATATGCGGCGCTCACCAAAGAGAAGGACTTTCTGCCGCGGCATGGTCTTGATGCCCGGAAGCTTGACGATCTCTTTGCCTTCACGGAAGCAGAATTTCTTGACTTGATGGAAGGTTCTGCGATCCGCCGGATCGGTTATGAGCGCTGGCTCCGGAATATTGCCGTGGCCTTGGGGAATGCGCCGACCTCACCCAAGGTCATCAACGCCCTCAAGAGCCGTCTCGATGATCCTTCGCCCCTGGTGAGGGAGCATGTCGCTTGGGCACTGGATCAGCATCTGGCAGCTTAAAAGACCTCTCATGATGATCGCCGATATCCCTTACGAGTATTAGGGGATTGTATTTAATTAGAAAGGACTTATATTGAGCTCTACAGAGGGAGCGCCCTTTGTCGGAAGAAAAAAGGAGAACACCATGGAGCAAAAACTACGACCAGCACGCCGCCGTTTCTTAGAGCACAGTGCGTTGGGGCTTTTAGGTTTGGCCATTGCGCCATCATGGTTGAGTGCCATGGACATGTCCTCTTCTAGGGGCAGTGGCGGCACTCAGCCGAATCACTCCTTTAAACCCGATGTCGAATTGGAGTTGATCGCTCGATAAGAGGAGGTGTCGATTATCGACGGGCACAAGACTCAGGTCTTACGCTATACCGCACGCTTTATAAATGG
>JBEIRQ010000269.1:0-2968 GCA_040375885.1 Methylococcus sp. | reverse complement strand
TTGATGACTTGATGATCCAAGAGGCTGGCGTAATAGCCTTTGACCCAGCCGTCGACGCGCTCAGGAGGCCATTCGATATAGCAGTCTCTTAGGAGGGAGACTAAGTCGTAGGTCATCGGTCCGATGACGGCATCTTGAAAGTCGAGCACCCCGGGACGATCTTCATGGCTTACCATCAAATTGCGTGAGTGAAAATCACGATGGACCACGACCCGAGGCTGGTCGAGGGCTGACTGGACCAAGATATCGAAGGTCCTTGAGAGGATGGCAGTGTCTTCCAAGGCTATTTCAAGGCCGAGAAAGGCCTCAAGACACCATTTTGGAAAGAGATCAAGTTCCCGTCGCAACAGCGCCTCATCGTAGGCGGGTAAGCCACTCTCAGTGATCGACGCGTGGGTCTGAAGCGCCAGAAGGCTCCTCATGGCACTCCCATAATGGCGGTCAACCGAGTCTTCATTGAGCGCCTCCAAAAAGCTAACATGCCCGAGATCCGTCAGCAGCAGAAACCCCTTCTCTTGATGACTCGCTTCGATAGCCGGGGTCTTTAGGCCGGCCTTGGCGAGAAATCTTTCGATTCTGATGAAGGGCCGGACATCTTCCTGAGGCGGCGGTGCATCCATCACGATATGGGTTTTATTTCCGATCTCTACACGGAAATAGCGTCTGAAACTCGCATCGGAGGAGGCGGGTTGAATTGTTTGAATGGCGAGACCAAGGTCGGTTTCTAGCCACTCAATCATGAGCTGGTAGCGGTCGTCGGAGGGGGGCATGTCGATGAGGGGTCAGCGGATAAAAAAAATTACCCAAACCAACGGTTGGGGTAAAATGTTAGGTCTATACCCGGTTATTTCATCACAAAGCGTGCTGCCCGACGAGCATGTCTCACGGATTTTCTGTTCATGATCCTGAAGTTCCAAGGCCTTTTTAAGGCGCGGGCTAACATTGTCCCACCGCGGGTTGCCTAGCCTATCTATGGGTCGTCTTGTGCCATCAGCGATTTGGGCTTGGTTGCTCGTTGTATCTTGCCTGAACAATCACGTGCTGGCAGCCGGCTGGGATTGCGCCAATAAAGACCGAGACGGTCGCTGGGTTTGTGGCTCCAAGAGCCCTTTAGCGCCCCCTTTGAAAACCCAAGAGGCTGCTGAGAGTGGCGTTGAGCTGGGTGAAGAGCCTTCTTCAGAAGCCCCTGATGATCCTCTCAATAATCCAGACTCTGGCGATAAGACGGGGGCTGAAGATCGTCCAGGACTCCTCACCAAAAAGACGGGCTTTACGGCGCCCACGGCCAGCGGTGATCCTGAGAAAGCGCGCGCTTCAGGCTGGAGCTGTGAACCTGGAATGGATTCTGGGCCTGATCGCGGTTGGTCGTGTACGCTGAACGGTCGGGACCCTCGCGGCTTTGCCCATGTGGTGAGTGAGCCTGGTGAGGAGACCGAACATTGGGCGGAATCCCCGAATATGACCCGGGAAGATGAGGAGCGCTTTGAGAGCCTGATGGGCAAGTTGCCGGTCAATCCTTGGGTTAGAAGTTGTGCCCCGAAAGTGGGTCGAAAAGCCCCGCCGCCCCTGATGGAATATATTCTGACGCCGGAGGAGCGGTTGGCGCGTGACAAGGCGCCGGTCGATATCCATTCCGATTTCTTTGAGCTTTTAGGTGATGAAGTCACCAATTTCAAAGGCTCCACGGAGATGATTCGTGCGGATCAGCATCTTTGGGCGGATTACATTACCCGTAACCTTAAAACCGATGCGGTCAACGCCCATGGCAATGTGTTCTATCAGGACAAGACCATGATTATGGCCAGTGATTCTGGATTCATGGACGGCAAGGCGGGGCGCGGAGTGTATCGCAATACCCAGTTTATGTTGCCTTCTGTGCCTGGGCGAGGGACCTCTCGGGTCACCCACATTGATAGTGGAAGCTTGTCGCGCTATGAGATGGTGAGCTATACGACCTGTCCGACCGGTAATCAAGACTGGGTGATGCATGCTGATCATGTCAAGATGAACAAGGAGAGTGGGACCGCGACGGCTCGTAATGCCTGGTTCGAGTTTATGGATATCCCCATGTTTTGGGCGCCCTACATGGAATTTCCAACCGATGGGCGTCGGGTGTCAGGTTTCCTCACCCCGACCATGGGGAGTGCGCCAGGGGGCGGGGGCGGCGCCTTCTCCGTACCCTATTATTTCAATATCGCGCCAAACCTTGATTACACCGTGGAGCCACGCTATCTGACCAAGCGCGGTTTTCAGCTTCGCAATGAATTTCGTTACCTGACCGACACCTCGCAGGGACGGGTCATCGGTGAAATTGTGCCTGAGGACACGCAAACGCATACCACGCGGGGACGCTTTGGGCTCCGCGATGATTCTCGCTTTTCAGAAGATGTGACCGCCCATGTCGATGGCAACTGGGTCTCAGATCCCAATTACCTCAACCAATTTGGATCCTTGTTGTCGCAGGTGGACTATCGAAATGTCGCGAGCATTGCGCAGGTAAACTACAATTCGCCTTATGGTCTCTTTAACACTACGGCCAATTTTTTCCAGACCATTGACCCCAGCACCCCGAAAACCGCATACCCTTATTTCTATCTCCCAAAGCTCGAGCATGCCTTCAGCGATAACCTGATGGGCTCCGGTCTGATCTTCTCAAACCAGACCCAGGTCGCTGACCTTCAGGCCGACAGCAACCAGATGACCACGGGGCAGCGTTTTTTGATACGACCGAAAGTAAGCTATCCAATGGAGAACAGCTTTGGCTTTGTGAAGCCCAGCGCGACTTTTGCCTTCAATCAGTATACTTTGCAAGACACCCAGTACTGGCAGCAGATCCAGAAAACGGCGAAGGTCGATACCCAAGTCGGCAGCAGCCAGACCCTTGCGGTCCCCATTTTATCGCTCGATTCTGGAACCTACTTCGACAACGAAATCTCGCTCGGCGACAAGTCGATGCAGCAAACCATCG
>JBEIRQ010000033.1:0-10553 GCA_040375885.1 Methylococcus sp. | reverse complement strand
TCCACCGCGACGATTCGCGATACACCCGGTTCCTTCATGGTCACCCCAGCTAAATGCTGTGCGATCTCCATGGTAGCTTTATTATGTGAAATAAAGAGGAATTGTACTCTCTCCGACATTTCCTTGACCAACTGGCTAAAACGTCCCACGTTAGCATCATCCAATGGGGCGTCCACCTCATCCAGCAGGCAGAAGGGAGCGGGGTTTAGTTCGAAGATGGCAAAGACCAGAGCGGCAGCCGTCAGTGCCTTTTCGCCGCCGGATAGAAGGTGAATGGAGCTGTTGCGCTTACCAGGCGGCCTTGCCATGACGGTAACGCCAGCATCGAGGAGATCCCGGTCGGTCAGTTCAAGGCTGGCCTGACCGCCCCCGAATAGCTTCGGAAACATCCTCTGGAGACCTCCGTTGATGAGATCAAAGGTTTCTTTGAAGCGGCTTCTGCACTCTCGATCTATTTTTTCGATCGCATCGCGGAGCGTTGTCAGTGAGTCTTCAAGGTCCCGGTGCTGTTCATCCATGAAGATCATGCGCTCTTCTTGCGCCTGGTACTCCTCCATCGCCGTGAGGTTTACAGGCCCCAATCGGTTAATCTCAAGGCCCAGTTCGGTGACCCGCTGCTGCCAGGTCTTCTCATCCGCATTTTCCGGTAATTCAGCCATCAGCTGATGGGGATCACAGGCCATCTCCTCGCATTGCTCCAAGACGGTTTGGCGTCTTACTTCGTTAGCTGACAGCTCGAGCTTAATGCTTTCAAGGCTCGCTTTGATGTTGTCTCTCTCCCGCTCCTTCAGCAGCATGGCTTCGCTGTGGTGACGAATATCCCGCTCGATGGCATCGGCTTCCTGCCGCCTTTGGGTGAGTGATTTTTCGACGATGTCGCGTTCTTCGATCAAATTCTCAAGGATTTCTTGGGCACCTTCCTCGGGTTGAGCGAAGGTTTCTACCTGGCCTTGGAGAAGACCGAGCCGCTGTTTTGTCTGTTCGAACTGCTGGCGGGCGCGTTCGAGGTGGCGCTGGGTCAGTTGTTCATTAGAGCGAAGGCTTTCCTGCCGCCCTTTGAGTGCGCCGAGGCTCTCACGGGCTTCTTGAAGGCTTTGATCGGCCTTTTCCTTTAGAGCATCCAGACGTTCACGTTCAATCAGTTGTTGGGCCATCGATTGATCGAGTCTTTCAATGGCAAGGGTTGCAGAGGATCCTGCTTGTTGCGCCTCCTCAAGGGCCTCCAAGTAGTCACTTTGCTCCACGGCGAGATCTTCGAGCTCCTTGACGACTTGGTGATGACGTTTGCTGAATTGTGCCTCGAGAGATTTCGCGGTACTGAGTTCGGACTTCGCTCTTTCATAGGCCGCGACCAAGGTCCTTTCTTCACTTTCGAAATCACTCCTTTGCTGCTCGGACTGTATCAAGCCAAGCTCTAGTTCCTCAAGTCGCGTTTCGCTCTCATGGAGGGTGAGGCGAAGTGCGCTGAGTTCGCTTTTCATTCTTTTGAGTTCGCGCTCTCGACGGATCAGGCCCGCCTTGCCATCATCAAGGGCTTCGATAGCGATCCAGCCAGGCCCAAGCCGGGTCCCATTCGGCGTGATCACGGATTCATGTGGGGCGATGTTCTGGCTGATCTCATGGGCGTCAAGGAGACTATCGGCGCAATAAATAGAGCCAATGAGGGGGTCGAGATTCCACGGGGAGTGCACTTTCTCCAGGAGTTTTGAGGGGCCTGACGTCGTCTTCAGTGCATGAAGGGCCGTCCGCTCGATGAGGCTCAGTGATTCCTCCTCAAGACGTGAGATGGCATCAAGATAAGGGTGGATGCTATCGATGCAAAGCGCCTGAAGCTTAAAGCCCAGAAGATTCTCAACCGCCGACTCCCATTGGGGTTCAACGTCCAAGGTTTCGGCGAGTCGTGGCGTCTCATGAAGGCCCTCGCGGGTGAGCCAATCCTGAAGTTCTACCCGGTCCTTTCCCATCGCATGTTGTTGCAGGGTTTCAAGGGATGAAATGCGACCTTCCGCCCCATGAATTTCGGCGAGTTGCTGGGTTAATTGCTGCTGCGCTGATTTTTGGTATTCCCGCTGTCGCTCGAGCTTCTCTTGGACTTCAATGCGACGCGCCGCGATCAGCTGGCTTTCAGCCTCAAGCGCTACAACCGCTTGTTCGAGAGCAGGAAGCGCTTGATGATGGAGTGACAGCTCAATCTCTCGCTGTTCGCCGACTAAGCGCTCGCGCCTGAGTGCTAATTGTCGAGTTTGTTGTTCGATTTGTCCTGTTTTTGAGTGCTGAAGGCTCTCTTCACCCTTGATCTGAGCGATCTCCGTCCGAAGATTTTCAAGGCTTTCCCTGAGTTGTCTGAGCTCCAACGCGGTGGCTTCGCGGGCCAGGGCTTTCTCGCTTTCGTCCTGAGTGACGGACTCCATCTCGAGGGTCAGGGTCACCAACTCCTCGCGAATATCCTCGAGTTGTTGCTGGTCATGATCGAGATCCATTTGGGCGCTTCGCTGCTCCTCCATGAGTCGCGCCTCTTCCTTGAGAAGATTTTCATGGGTTTCCTGAGCATGCTTTAGGGTTTGTGACCTTTTTGAAATATCGGCGCCGAGTTCGTAGAACTGAGCTTGTTCTTGATGAAGGGTTTTTTGGAGGCCCTCTTGATGCTGTCTGAGACCGTCTAGTTGCTCCTTGACAACGTATTCTTCCTCGGTGATGGAAAGAAACTGTTGGTGGGTAATTTCCAGCTGGCTTTTAAGTTTTTGAAATTCGACTTCATGCTTTTTCCAGCGGAGCGCCAGGAGTTGTTCTTTGTGGCGCAGTTCCTCATCCCGAAGAACGGTATATTTTTCCGCCTTTTTTGCTTGCCGTTTAAGGCTCTCAATCTGTTTAAAGACTTCCTCTCTAAGATCCATGAGCCGATCCAGGTTCTCCTGGGTATGGCTCATTCGCAACTCGGTTTCGTGACGCCTTTCTTTGTATTTTGAGATGCCAGCGGCTTCTTCGATGAGCTCTCTCAGTTCTTGCGGCTTGGCTTCAATCAGCCTTGAAATCGTCCCCTGCTCGATGATGGCGTAACTTCTAGAGCCTAGACCCGTCCCGAGAAAAAGATCGGTGATGTCCTTGCGTCGACAGCGGGTACCATTGAGGATATAGGTGGATTGGCCATCCCGAGTGACCTGTCGTTTGATTGAAATCTCAGGATATTGGGCAAATTCCCCAGGCGCCTTTCCTTCAGCATTATCGAAAACCAGTTCTACGGAGGCAAGGCCGACGGGCTTTCGACTGCTGGACCCATTGAAAATAACATCCGCCATACTTTCACCACGAAGGTGTTTGGCGGAGCTTTCGCCCATCACCCAGCGGACGGCGTCGATGATATTTGATTTCCCACAGCCATTGGGTCCTACGATACCAATCAGATTGCCCGGCGTTGGGATCGTCGTGGGATCGACGAAAGATTTGAAGCCCGCGAGTTTAATTCGGTCAAGTCGCACGTCGTTAGGGGATTTGAGGAGGTGACCGATGCTGGTTGGGAATGGCGAAGAGGGTTATTATAGCCGACTGTGGCCGGCTTGAGTCTGTGCCAAGGTCCCGAAGGATCGGGTGCCCTATGTCCCTTTGAAACCCATTATCTTTTCCATGAGCAATCAACCCAGCAAGGCGCTCGAGACCTTCGATAATCCGAAGCCCGAACGCGATTTCACCATCCGTATTGATCTTCCTGAATTCACCTGCCTTTGTCCAAAAACAGGCCAGCCGGACTTTGCCACCCTTCATATTGAATATGTCCCTGACCGGGTCTGTGTGGAGTTAAAGTCTTTGAAGCTTTACGTGTGGTCCTACCGTGACGAAGGCGCTTTTCACGAGGCGGTCACCAATCAGATTCTGGATGACCTCGTAGCGGCCACAAAACCGAGGTTCATGCGGCTTACAGCGCGATTTAATGTCCGTGGTGGGGTCTATACCCATGTCGTTGCCGAGCACCGCCAGCCTGACTGGATCTCGCCGCAGCCGGTTCAGCTCCCCTAATTTTAGGATTCAAATCCCATGACCGATTCGACATGCCCACACTGTTCGATGGAAAACGTCTACAGCGATGGCAGCCAATATGTTTGTCCTGATTGCTTCAACGAGTGGCCTCTGATAGGCGGTCATGAGGACGGTGATGATCTTGTGATCAGGGATTCGAATGGGACACCCTTGGTCGATGGGGATTCGGTTCTCCTTATTAAGGATCTCAAAGTCAAAGGGTCTTCAACCACCCTCAAAAAAGGCACCAAGGCCAAGAATATTCGCCTTCGAGAGGGCGATCACGAGGTCGATTGCAAAATCGACAATGTCAGCTATATGCTGAAAGCCTGCTTTTTGAAGAAAGCTTAGGACGTCATGATGCGCTACCTACTTACCTGCTCGATCTTGCTCTTATTGTTGCCATTGGCCGTTCTTTCGGATGGCCGTCAATTCAAGGGATGGTGTGATGGTGGGGATCAGCTGGGTGCAGAGCCTAATCTTCATCAGGCGGCGTCCGACACCTTTCTTGGCGGCGTGTGTCTTGGCTTTATCGATGGGACGTTTCGATCACTCAATCAACGCGATTTTTGTGGGCCGAAGGATCTGAAGCGGGATGATGTTGTTCGAGTGGCTCGACAGTTTTTGAAGGATCACCCGGACCGATTGGGGGATGATGAGTCGATCCTTCTGGTTCAAGCCTTTAAGGCAGCCTATCCTTGCGATCCGAAGCGGGGCGCCGAACGCTCCCCACTGGAATAAAAGGGGCTAGCGGCCGCCAGTGATGGCTGTTTTGACGGCATCCAAGGTGGCCGGTATCTTCATTGGCTGAATGTCGCACTGGCTGATCGCGGTGTCTGGATCCTTGAGGCCATTGCCAGTGAGCGTGCAGACGATGGTCTTGCCCTCCGGGATCCGCCCCGAGCGAAGGTCTCTGAGGACGCCTGCGACCGAGGTGGCCGAGGCCGGTTCACAAAAAATACCTTCCTTTTCCGATAAGAGCTGCTGGGTCGCTAGGATCTCTTGATCGGATAGCTCATCAAACCAGCCGCCAGACTCCTCTTGGGCCCGCCAGGCCTGTGCCCATGACTGTGGATGGCCAATGCGAATCGCTGTCGCAACGGTTTCAGGGTCATCCACCATGTGTCCGCGAAGAAAGGGAGCCGCCCCTTGAGCTTGGTAGCCGACCATGATGGGGCGGTTTTCGGCCAGTCGGCCGATCTCAGTGAAATTGCAGTGCCCTTCACAAAATGCGCAAGCCGCCGTCGGCTGATGGCCCGGTGCCGTGGTGGCCTCCGTATAGCCGATCCAGTGCGCGGTGATATTGCCGGCATTGCCGACCGGGAGGCAGTGGTAATCGGGAGCACGGCCGAGTGCTTCAATGATCTCGAAGGAGGCCGTTTTTTGCCCCTGGAGTCGAAACGGGTTGATGGAATTGACGATGGTAACGGGGGCATGATGGGCAATCTCTTTGACCAGTCGCATGCCATCATCGAAGTTGCCTTGGATCTGAAGGACCTTGGCGCCATGAATCATGGCCTGGGCGAGTTTGCCGAGCGCGATCTTTCCATCGGGAATTAAGACGTAGCAGCTGATACCCGCGCGAGCGGCATAGGCAGCAGCGGCTGCTGAGGTATTACCGGTGGAGGCACAGACAATGGCCTGACTCCCACTTTCTACCGCCTTAGTGACCGCCATGGTCATCCCCCGATCTTTGAAGGATCCGGTGGGGTTAAGCCCTTCGAATTTAACGTAGATATCGACCGACTTACCCAGCCAGCGAGGAATATTGGTGAGCTGGATCAGGGGTGTGTTGCCTTCACACAAGCTGATGGCCCGTGTTTCGGGGCCAACGGGCAGACGATTCCGGTATTTATCAATGAGTCCGGTATAGCGAGTGGGCTGGGTCATGTCGTTGGGGTGATGGTAGGGAGGCTTTAGCCTAGGGTCTCGACGCGGATGCGCGTGATGTTGCCGCCAATCGTTGGCAAGGCTTCAATGGCAGCAATCGCCGCATTCATGTCCTTCTCGATCACCTGGTGGGTCAGTATGATCACCGGAAGTTGGGTTTCACCCGAGGGCGGTTCCTTTTGAAGGATGGCCTCAATGCTGATGTGATGGTCCGCAAGAATTCGGGTGACGTCCGCGAGAACGCCAGGTTGATCAACAGCGCTTAACCTCAGGTAATAGGCGCTTTCGACCTCCCCAATGGGGAGAATCGGCATGTCGGCAATGGCGCCCGCTTGGAAGGCGAGGTGGGGGACTCGATTTTCAGGGTCGGAGGTTAACGCCCTGACGACATCAATGATGTCGGCGACGACGGAGGAGGCCGTCGGTTCTGCGCCAGCGCCAGCGCCGTAGTAGAGGGTTGGGCCCACCGCATCTCCCTTAACGAGAACCGCATTCATCACACCGTTGACATTAGCAATCAGCCGGCGTTCGGGGATGAGGGTGGGGTGGACCCGAAGCTCGATCCCGCGTGCCGAGCGTCTGGCGATCCCTAGGAGTTTGATGCGATAACCCAAAGCTTCTGCGTAATTGATGTCGCTCGCGGTGATGGCGCTGATTCCTTCGACAGCGACCTTGTCAAACTGGAGCGGAATACCAAAGGCGATGGAGGCGAGAATGGTGAGTTTGTGGGCGGCATCAATGCCTTCAATATCAAAGGTCGGATCCGCCTCGGCATAGCCGAGTGCTTGCGCCTCTGAGAGGACCTCGCTGAAGTCCCGCCCCTTTTCCCGCATATCGGTCAGGATAAAGTTACAGGTGCCATTAATGATGCCGGCCAGCCATTCAACCGTGTTGCCGGCGAGCCCTTCGCGGATCGCCTTGATGATCGGTATGCCGCCTGCAACGGCGGCTTCGAAAGCAACCATCAATCCCTTTTCTCTGGCCTTTGCAAAGATCTCGTTACCGTGAAGGGCGATCAATGCCTTGTTCGCGGTTACCACATGTTTGCCCTGATCTAGCGCCCTAAGAACGAGTTCTCTCGCTGGGGAGAGGCCTCCCATCAGCTCGACGATGATGTCAATCTTAGGATCATTGACAATCTCGAAGGGGTCTTGAGTCAGATGGATTCCCGTCGTTTGAATGGAGCGCTGTTTCAAGAGGTCACGGGCGGAGGCCGATCGAATGTGCATCTCTCGGCCGGCACGGCGAGTAATTTCGCCGGCATTCCGTTGCAGGACGGTGACGGTTCCCCCGCCGACAGTGCCAAGGCCCAGTAGGCCGATTGTGACGGGTTTCAATGGGGGGTCCTCATGCTGGTGAGCCGAATGCAGTCAACGTGTCCATCAAACAGCGCTGTCCTTGCGCATCATGTTTTTAATGCCACGCACGGCTTGTCGGGTTCTGTGTTCGTTTTCGATCAGGCTGAACCGGACATGGTCGTCGCCAAATTCGCCGAAACCGATCCCTGGCGACACCGCAACCTGGGCATCCAGTAGCACTTTCTTCGCAAATTCAAGGGATCCTAAGTGACGGTATTGTTCTGGAATTGGGGCCCACATAAACATCGTCGCCTTGGGTTTTTCGATCTCCCACCCAATGCTATGGAGGCTGGACCAGAGAACATCCCGCCGACCTTGGTAGATCTCGCAGATTTCCTGAACACAATCTTGTGGCCCCTCAAGGGCCGTGATGGCAGCGACTTGGATCGGCGCAAAGGTGCCGTAATCGAGGTAGGACTTGATTCGGCCGAGCGCTGCGACCAGTTCTCGGTTGCCGCACATAAAGCCGACGCGCCAGCCGGGCATGTTGTAGCTTTTGGAGAGGGTAAAGAATTCAACGGCGACATCGGTCGCTCCAGGCACCTGAAGAATGGAGGGGGCTACATAGCCATCAAAGACAATGTCGGCATAGGCAATATCGTGTACGACCCAAATCTTGTATTCGCGGGCCAGGGCGACGACCTTTTCGAAAAATTCGAGATCCACGCACTGGGTCGTTGGGTTTCCTGGAAAATTGAGGACCAACATCTTGGGCTTAGGCCAAGATGTTTTAATGGCCTTTTCGAGTTCTTCAAAGAAATCGACGCCCGGAATGAGGGGGACATGGCGAACATCGGCGCCAGCCAAAACGAAGCCATAGGGATGGATGGGGTAGGCTGGGTTTGGAACCAAAGCCGCATCACCTGGGCCCATCGTGGCCATGGCAAGATGAGCGAGACCTTCTTTAGATCCGATCGTGACAATTGCCTGGCTGTCGGGATCTAGTTCCACGCCGAATCGACGTTCATACCAGCCACAGATGGCCTTTCTGAGGCGAATGATGCCCTTCGACACCGAGTAACGGTGGGCAGTCCCTTTTTGGGAAACTTCAATCAATTTGTCGACGATATGCTGGGGGGTCGCCCGATCAGGGTTTCCCATGCCGAAATCGATGATATCGACACCCTCCGCTCGTTGCCTGGCCTTTAGTTCGTTAACGATATTAAAGACGTAGGGAGGCAGTCGTTTGATGCGTTGGAATTCTTCCATCTTCACTCTTGATTGGGTGTCTTTATCGACAGGGCAAAACGGATTTGCTGATGGTTTTGTCTGCCTGTCATGAGTGGCCCAGGGCGTTCGAGAAAGTACATCGAGACGCTTTCGCCATGGGTACCCTTCGGGCAACCTGCTTGAAGGCAGCACTTCATGCATACGATTATACAAAACTCGGGCTCTAAGGGGCGTTATCCTGGGGACGTTATCCCGTCCAAGAGGCCTCGATCTTGTTTGCTTGCCCTGATTTCTTGGGTTTCTATCAAAACTTGTGGGACACTCCCCACTTTCTGCCATGAAGCGATTCCGTCCATGAGGCCACGTCGTCCTACCGTCCTATGCCTGTCGGGTCATGATCCAACCGGTGGTGCTGGCCTTCAGGCCGATATCGAGTCGGTTCGTGCGATGGGGCTGCATCCTGCCGGCCTCATCACGGCATTGACGGTCCAAGATACTGTCAATGTTCAAGGCGTCTTCCCACAACGGCCAGAAGATTTTCTGTTACAGGGTCGACGACTGGTGAGTGATCTTGATGTTGCGGCCATCAAGGTGGGTCTTCTTGGGAGTGCCGAGATCGCGCTGGCGGTTAAGGAGTTGATGGCACTCATTGGTCCAGTGCCTTTAGTCCTTGATCCGATTCTTGCTGCGGGGGGTGGCGAGGATCTGGCCAGTTATGAGCTCCTCGAGGTGATGCTGGAGTCTCTGGTCCCTCTGGCCACGATTATTTCACCGAATATTCCAGAGGCCTACCGACTGACCGGTCAGTCGTCCATCGAAGCCTCCGCCGCTGATCTTCTGAGGCGGGGTGCGGGGCACGTCCTCATAACCGGCACCCATCTTGAGGGTGGCGATGTGATTAATCGTTGGTATGGGCCTCATGGGGTCTCAGAGCGCGCTTGGCCGCGGCTACCTCAAACCTATCACGGCAGCGGCTGTACCTTATCCGCGGCGCTCGCCGCTTGCCTTGCTGCCGGCCTTTCTATGGCAGAGGCCATTGAGCGGGCCGAAACCTACACCTATCAGTCTTTAAAGGAAGCCTATCCCTTGGGTCATGGCCAGTGGTGCCCTGATCGTACCCAGGTCGGCTGGGACGTTTGGCCTCGTTCCAAGGAGAGATCTTTTGAATAAACCGGTGAGTCGGGAGGACCTTGGGGCCTTTATGGATCAACTGCTGGCGGTGGATCGGTTTGTTGATTACGGGCCTAATGGCCTTCAAGTGGAAGGCCGCGAAACGATTGAGAAGGTGGCCTTTGCTGTCTCGGCAACCGCCCATTCTGTGGCGGCTGCCCGAGATCTTGGTGCGGGCGCTTTGGTGGCGCATCATGGCCTCCTCTGGAACTTCCAAGGGCCCAAACCTTTGGTGGGCCCTTTTGCTCGGCGCGTTTTTCCTTTGGTTAAGGGGGGGATCAATCTTTACGCCTATCATTTGCCGCTGGATGCCCATCCTGTCATCGGCAATGCTGCCCGCCTTGCCTATCTCTTAGGTGTCGAGCAGTGGTTTCCCTTTGGTGATTATAAAGGCTCTCCAACGGGCGTTTGGGGGTTTTTCTCGGCACCCGCGACGCCGCTCATGCTCCAAGATCAGCTCAAGGTCATTTTAAATCATGAGGTTATCATGGCAACCCCCGATCCTGATCGCCCCCTTCAAAGGATTGGGATTATCACCGGCGGGGCAAACAGCGAATGGAAGCGGGCGGCAGACAGTGGGCTAGATGCTTTTTTAACCGGCGAAATGAGCGAACATGACTGGCATGAGAGTCAGGAGGCGGGGGTCACGATGCTGGCAGGCGGGCATCATGCCACCGAGCAGTTTGGTATCAAGGCTTTGATGGCCGCGGTTTCCGAACAGTTTGCCGTTGAATGCGTTTATATACCGAGCGATAACCCGGCGTAGTGTTTGATGCGTCAAGAGGAGGTGAATGAACTTCGGTTTGTCGATGTCTTAAGGGAAGACCTAGGTTTGATCGCCCACTGGTCCTTGGAGATTTGGCGGGACTATTACCTTCCAGAGATCCTGACCGAAAGGGAACTTGATGGATTCTGGCGGCGAAGCTACAGCGAGGAGAAGCTGCTTGAAAACGT
>JBEIRQ010000292.1:0-2745 GCA_040375885.1 Methylococcus sp. | reverse complement strand
GGCCTGGCTCATGGCATTGTGGCTTCAACGATCAAGGTGATGGGCACGCAAGATCTCATGGCCTGGCTCGGACCCGCCATTGGCCCTAAGGCCTTTGAAGTCCGGGAGGATCTTCGCGAGGTTTTTCTGAACCTCGATCAAGCCTTCGAACAAGCCTTCATTCGAGAAGGATCTGAACATTTTTTAGCTAACATCGCCCTGATCGCACGGATGATGCTGATCGAGGCGGGCGTGAACCCTGATGCGATCTATGGCGGCCACTGGTGTACCCATAACCAGCCTGCCGATTTTTTTTCCTACCGCCGTGACGGGACGACGGGCCGAATGGCCACCCTCATCTGGCGCACGCTGGATGCCTGATACCCCATGAGCCTTTTGGTCCTGATCATTTGCTTTACTCTCATTGGCGGCATACTGAGCGTCCTCAGCGTCTCATTGCTCCTGTTGATCCCTCAATACCATCACCCGAAGATTCTGCCGCACGGCGTGAGCTTCGCACTCGGAGCCCTCCTCAGCGTCGCCCTCCTCGATCTTCTCCCCGATGCTCTGGCGAAGGCCGGTCCCACCCATCATCAGCACATCCTTGGGACGGTCCTTCTTGGAATCCTCGGATTCTTTCTCTTAGAAAAGCTGCTCTTATGGCGTCACTGCCATTCCGATCATTGCGAAACCCATCAGGAAGGCCATTTTCACCAACCTGCAGGTACGCTGATCGTTCTTGGTGATGCAATTCATAATTTTGTCGATGGGATCTTGATTGCGGCGGCTTTTCTCACCGACGTTCAATTGGGTGTCGTCACCAGTCTCGCGGTCGCTGCCCACGAGATTCCTCAGGAGGTTGGCGACTTTGCCATCCTGCTGGAAAGTGGTTATAGCCGCATGAAGGCGCTGCTGTTCAACCTTCTGTCGAGTCTTGCCACCATGGTGGGTGGTGTCATTGCCTATTTCAGTCTCGGCGAAATCCACGAGCAACTGCCTTATATTCTGGCGCTAGCCGCTTCAAGCTTCATCTATATCGCTGTCGCCGACCTCATACCCAGCCTCCATCAGAAAACCACGGCCAAAGCTGGATTCCAGCAAATTGTCCTGATTCTCCTCGGAGTCTTCGTGATTAGCCTGACTCATTCGGGACAAAATTAATTCGATGTTGCCGCTTCAAACCTTCTTCTTCAAAGGGCTCCATGGTGACAGCACAAGACCCTAATCATTCGGGCATCGCCGCCCTCAAGGCCGGTCAGCTTAGACTTAAACACACCCTAACCGAGCTTCTTGGAATTCAAGAGATTTCCTTCGAGGAACAGATGATTCAGGCGGCGGAACGTCTGCCTGACGATTTGAGCCGTGACACCCTAAGGCTCCTGAGGGAGCTCGAGACCTATGAGGCCGCTAAAGAACCCCTCTTCCTTGGAGATCTTCTTTTTGATATGGGCATCCTCCATGAAAAGATTCGGGCACAAAGTCAGGCCCAGATGGAAATTGAAAGCGCCATCATCGATCTAGAAGGCGTGAGAACCGCATCCCTTGAGATCCCAGAATCAGAGCGCATCAGTCGCTTCATCGCCTTGAGGGACCAACTCTTCAGGAAAGTCGCTGATGTCACCCTCAAGGTGATGTTGATCCTTTTGGCTCTTTTAATCCTCGGGCTATTGCTCGGAATCGTATAAAGATGCCCCCTTGAGGACAACGCCCCGGCACGCTGAAGATATTGACTTATACCCCTCAATGCCGATAAAATTCCTGGTTTACCGAATTTCTCTCCATTGGAGACTCATATCATGTACGCGGTTATTCATACAGGTGGCAAGCAGTACCGGGTTAAGCCGGGTGAACTCTTGAAGGTCGAGACCCTTCTGGCCGAAGCTGGTCAAGAGATCCACTTCGACAAGGTCTTGCTGGTTCAGACCGATTCGGGCATCAAGATTGGCAAACCCTATCTTGAAGGCGGCAAGGTCACCGCGACGGTCACCGCCCAAGGTCGTCACCCGAAAGTGAAGATCCTGAAGTTCCGTCGCCGCAAGCATCATATGAAGCAAGCAGGTCATCGTCAGAACTTCACCGAAGTTAAAATCACCGGCATTACGGCCTAAACTTTTCAAGAGGCACACCCATGGCTCATAAGAAAGCGGGCGGCAGTTCAAGGAACGGTCGCGATTCGAACGCTCAACGTCTTGGCGTTAAGCGCTTTGGTGGCCAACTGGTCACCGCAGGCAGCATCATTGTTCGTCAGCGTGGCACTAAGTTCCATGCCGGCGAAAACGTTGGGGTTGGCAAAGACTATACCCTGTTTGCTCTCACTGACGGCCACGTCACCTTCAAGGTGAAAGGCCCTCTGGGTCGCAAGTACGTCAGCATCGCACCGGCTCAGACCCACTGAGACCTTGCAACCAGTGCGCCTGGCGCACGCATCAAAAGCCTCGTCCAATGACGGGGCTTTTTTGTCAGAACACTCATGAAATTCGTTGACGAAGCAGACATTCGAGTGGAGGCCGGCGACGGAGGCAATGGCTGCGTTGGTTTTCGCCGCGAGAAATACATTCCTTTCGGCGGACCCGATGGCGGTGATGGCGGTGATGGCGGCAGCGTCTTTCTGGTCGCATCCTCGAACCTTAATACCCTCGTTGACTTTCGTTACCACGGGGTTTATCGGGCAGAACGGGGCGAAAATGGATCCGGGGGTAACTGCACCGGCCGCGCAGGCCAAGATATCTTCGTCAGCGTCCCCACCGGAACCCAAGTTTCAGATGC
>JBEIRQ010000166.1:0-4298 GCA_040375885.1 Methylococcus sp. | reverse complement strand
GGTACCCATACCGATATCACCGAGCGTAAGCTTCATGAATTGAACTTGATCGAGAGTGAGCGCCGGTTTAATGAGATAGCGAATTCCGCTCCTGTCATGATCTGGATGTCTGGACTCTACAAGCTGTGCTATTTCTTCAAAAAGACCTGGCCTGATTTTACCGGCCGGACGCTAGAAGAGGAGGCGGGTCATGGTTGGGCTGAAGGGGTTCATCCAGACGATTTCGACAACTGCCTTAAGATCTATGTCGAGTCATTTGATGCCCAAAGGCCCTTCTCGATGAACTACCGCCTTCGCCGTCATGATGGCGAATTTCGATGGATCCAAGACGCGGGAATTCCTCGTTTCAATGAGGAGGGTCAGTTCCTCGGATATATGGGCTCCTGCGTCGACATTAGTGAACGAAAACAGGCGGAAGACTATTTCAGGATCATCGTTGATGCCTCCCCTTATGCCATGCTGCTGCTGAATGATCAGGGCACCATTGACTTAGTTAATCGCGAGCTCACCACGCTCTTTGGATATAGTTCAAAAGAACTCGTCGGACAATTTATTGAAACCCTGGTGCCCAAGGAGATCGCCAAAGATCACGTTCAATTCAGAAAGGCCTATCTAGCGCAGCCCACGGCCTGCTCTATCGGAAAAGAACGTATCGTGATGGGGCGGCGGAAGAATGGATCGATGTTTCAAGCTGAAATTGGTCTGAGTCCTTTTCATATCGGTCATCGGCAATATGTCATCAGCGTCATCATTGACGTTACCGAGAGAAAAAAAGCGGAGCAAGCGGTTATTGATCTCAATGCCAGCCTTGAACAAAAGGTCAAGGATCGAACCTATGCTCTAGAGAAAGCAAGTTTTGCAAAGACCGACTTTCTCGCCAGGATGAGCCATGAAATTCGAAACCCGATCAACACCATTAATCTTAGTTCCTACATGCTGACTCGGGAGCCGCTGACAGAAGAGCAGCAGAATGTGGTGGACCGAATTGTCAGATCTTCAAAATCTTTATTGGCCATCGTTAACGAGATTTTGGATTTCTCTAAAATAGAAGCAGGCCAGATTGATCTCGATGAGTTACCGATTAATTTGACGGAGCTCCTAAAGAATATTAGCGATACGCAAAGAATGATGGCCACCGAGAAGGGCCTTCATTTTCATGCGGAGATTCCTGAGGACCTTTTATCCGGCGTCCTCTGTGATGCCATCAGAATCGAACAGATACTCAATAATCTCATCAGCAACGCGATTAAATTTACCAGCGAGGGTGATGTTTGGCTGAGAGTGAAGGTGACCCGCGAGGATCAGGGAGAAGTCTCCGTTTATTTTGAAGTGGCGGATACAGGGATTGGAATCCCCTCGGAGATTATCCCGCGTCTTGGAAGCCCCTTTACACAAGCAGATAGGACGGTGAGCCGTCAGTTTGGTGGAACTGGACTCGGCTTGTCGATCGCTAAAAAGCTTATTCAGCTGATGAAGGGAGATCTCGAGATCCAAAGCACTCAGGGATCAGGGAGCGTTTTCTCCTTTGCGCTGACGTTTTTAAGGGCTAAAAAAGAGGACAGCTAGGCCATCCTGACTCAGCCAGCCAGCCATTGGGCTGGTCTGGCCCCGCTCAAATTGATCCGTGGCACCGATACTTTTGACCGCTCACTCGGGGGCCTATTTTTATCGACACCAACGCACTCTAAGAAGGTACTCGCCCTTCTGATAATGATATTCAAGATCACCCTTATAGGCGCTATGAAGGGCTTCGCCGACATTTCTTGCAAGGTGCGGGTCGGTGAAGGTGATGTTGACCGTGCCATCTATCTCTTCGCTGATATCCATGATGCGCTTTAGCGCATGCTCCCTCTTCTCTCGATCTTCCGTGTGCTGGATGAGTTGAAAGATTTCATCGGCGTGATGAGCAAAGAAATCACCGGATATCTTCAGAAAACCAGCAGGGCATTGGTCCTTGATGCGTTGACAGGCAGGGCAGAGTGCCTGGTGGGCATGAGGGGGGGCAACCATCCATTGCCAGCGCCCTTGATGGTATACGGCGTTGCATTCAGGACACCCCGCAGGCTCTTCCAGTTTTTTATGGCTGTGATAGGGGTCATGATCGAGCTCCCGAAGGTTCCTGACCTGATCTCCTGATGCATGCACGTTGTTATTTTGAGTGTTCATCACGATTCTCCTTGGTCAAGATGCATGGACGGGCTACAGCCCGTAACCAATTTCTCAATCCCTAGAGCGGTAGATCAGCCTTGACTTTGATGCTACGCCTTTGATCGGGCGATGCAACAGAGGAAAAAGCTAGGGAATTCATCGGAGGGGAGGGACTCATGGGGGGTTTCTGGTTTATCCACAATTTCTGTGCATAAGTCTGTGGGCAGCCCTGTGGGAAGCTGGGTGTGCTGGGGCCTCTGTTGGAATGACTAGTATTTGATGTATTTTATAAGTTATTGATATATATAATTATATTTGTAAGCCATTGATCTATGGTTGAGTTTGCACCAAAAATCAGTCACTTAAAAGATACTGTGCAAAAGTCGCCCCCGCACCAGCGGTTTTTGTAAGCCCTCGGTCATTCTGGTGGTTTCGGTAAGGGTTCGACCCACACGGTCATTTGCCGGGGATAAAGGGGCGGGCCAAACTGATTAAAGATGGCCACGTCGGCCGCATCGTGACCATAAGCGACGACAACACGCCCCCCCCTGGGAGAGGGTTGGGTCGGATCGAAGGTATACCAGCGACCATCAACATACGCTTCAAACCAGGCGTGAAAATCCATTGGCTCAAGGCCATGAAGATAGCCAACGACCATGCGAGCTGGAATACATAGGCTTCGGCAAAGAGCAATGCCAAGATGCGCGATCTCCCGGCAGACGCCCTCCCCAGCCTGAAAGACCTCGACGGCCGACATCTGAAAGTGAGGGGAGTTGGGATTAAATCGAATCGTTTCCCTTAGCCACTGCGTTAATTTTGCTACTTGGTCATAGCCTGGGTTGATGCCGAGGACGATCTCTTGGCTTAAATCAATGAAGCGATCCGACTCGCAGTAGCGTGAAGGCAGGAGGTAGGTCAAAACGGCGTCCGGTAGATAGGGGACGGCCTCAAAAGGTGCCCCGGGGGCGAAGTCAATGGATTCTTTGGTGAGGATATCGGCACTGACTTTTATTGAAAATTCACCAGGTAGGGCCACCAAGCGCTGGCAAAGGTTGCCAGCAACATCCGTATATTCATAAACGGGAACATGGGGATTGAGGGTATAGGATTCCCGTGCGACCCACTGTTGGGAGCCATTTCGCGGCCGCAACATAAAAATAAAAGGAGTCGGCACTTCCACATCGAAGGTCATTTCACAGCCTATTTTTAGCCACATCACGCGTTCTGACCCCTCTTTTTATCGTTTCTATATGATGACACTGAACAGGCCCAGACCCAAGGACGGTTCGTCATGTGATCGTTAAGATCCCAACCTTCGACGAAGGCTCTCAGTGGTTAGATCAATCCCCATCTGAACCCACTTGGGTGAAGGTGAAGGGATCCATACTGATATCCCGCAAGGAGGCTCCAGCAAGGAAGGCCGTCATTTGTGCTTCTTTAACCATCGCCGGATGACCTGAGAGAAAGATTCGCCACCCCCTTAGATCGCTCAGTTCCTGAAAGGACAAGTCAGTGGCACGGCCTCTTTCGTAGGGATGAGCCGCCTCATCGCCTGAGACACAGGCCCTGTACTCAAAATGACTGTACTCGTTCGATAGTTTCTTTAATTCTGGACCGAGGTATACACCTTGTGGATGGCGACTCCCATGAAAGAGTTTGATGGGTCCTCTGTGGCCTTGTGATAGCGCATCACGGAGGATGCCGAAGAGGGGGGCGAGGCCGGCGCCTGTTCCTATGAGGAGCAAGGGTTGTTCAGGCTGGCCTCCCAGGTAAAAAGAGTGCCCTAAGGGCCCATTGAGGTTGATGATCTGATCGACCTTAAGCGACTCATGGACCCATCCACTCACCTTGCCATCAGGCTGAAGCTTTACATGGAGGTGAATCTCATCATCCGAAGGGATACTCGCTATCGAATAACTTCGAAAGATCTCTTTGTCTTGAAAGAGATGGATAAACTGTCCCGCACGGAATGTCATCGGTGCTTCAGGCTTCAAGGCGACCAGCCTGATGGTCTTGCTGAGTGGTTCAAGCCGAATCACTCTGGCAGGAATCAGGGGTCTTGGTCCCCCTTGAAGGGATACCTCGAGATCTTCTTCTGGATAACAGAGGCAGGCGAGGAAATAGTGTTCAAGGCGGAGGGCTTCTTGAAG
>JBEIRQ010000150.1:0-4743 GCA_040375885.1 Methylococcus sp. | reverse complement strand
CTTGAATTCTATCGTCAAGAGGACTTTGGTGCAGTAGGGGATGCCTGCCATGTCTGTCTGACCCCGCTTCATGTCAACTGTCCCACCGCCTGCTACCAGGACCTCAAAAACCTGAGCCTCATTTGCTCAGCCTCGACCCAGGGCATCAGCATTGGTCCCTACACTCGATCGGACCGAAACCTGATGATGAACGCCCTGTTGACGAATGAACAGGTCATCTTTGCCAATGCCTTGGGTGAGGAAACGATTGAGATCCCTAAGATCAGCAGCCAGTCGGGAGATCATGAGGATCAATATGCCATTGACCTTGAGGGGCTTGAAGGCCTTAAAAATAGCCTTGAGCGCGCAACAGCCAATGAACTTAATCAGTTTTCGGTACGTATTGGTAACGAAATTCTTACAGTCACCCTGGAGCCTAAGGCCCGAAGTGCGTTCTACCATTTCCTAAGGCAATGCCCGGACGGCTAGGACCTTTGATTCTGGTCCAAAGAAAGGTTCGAATCTAAGCGCCGACTCCGACGCTGAACGAGCCACTTGAGTCCAAGCGACAGGATCAAAAAGAGGATGGTTGCGATCGCGAGGGTCCTCGCCGTCTGTCCGAGATCCATAGCCACCGTGCCGGCACCGACGAGACTTGCGGTCAACCCCAGCGGCAGAAATCCAATGAAGCTTCCAATCCAGAAGTCTCGATGACTCACAGGACTCCATCCCAGAAGAATGTCATTGTAGAGTCCCGCCAGCGGTAATTGCCTGACAATCAGCACGGAGAACCAGCCAGAGCCAATGGGAGCACTCAAAGACTTTAGTTTTGGGAAACGCTCAAGGAGCGTTTCAGGGCGGGTCAAACGCGCCACCAGAAAAAGGCCATAAGCGCCGATAAGACTCCCGATCTGACTCCAGAGGAATCCCAACTCAAAGCCAAAGAGCCAGCCTGCAATGATGCAGAAGATGAGGCGTGGCAACCCAAGTGTCGTACCGAGCGCTGTCAACCCCATGAACGCGAGCGGTGACCAAAGACCTAGGAGCTCGGAAGTGGACCGGAGAAGACTGCCGTAGATCATCCAATCCTTCCAGGGAAGTGTCAGGACCAAAGGACTCGCGATCAGAAGGAGCCCTAGTAAAAGGCCAAGCAGTTGCTTCATGGAAGTAAAAAAAGAGCGTCATCAATAAAATCCGGACCACGAGGATCACGGCGGAACCACCAAGACAGATTAACAAAATCAAATAAAACCTGCCCAGGCTTTGTGAGTCCCCCCCGGGGTGGCCCTTTAGCCCAGGTCATGAAACGATGCCCTCATAAGACACAGGATTTCTGACCTCAATCACTCTCCCCCCTCCCCATAAGGGGCGAGATCGACTATCTTAAGGGTACGCTGTCTATTTGAGATCTATCGATGCCCTCCCCCCCGGAAAACGCGAACCAACACCCACTGATTGATCCGGCGCCACCCCCGAGTGGTGAAGATCTCAAGCGCTTGTTGCCCAATGAAATGGGGCTACCAACCGATTCTTTAGACCCAACGCGCTTTGGGGACTGGGAAAAGAAAGGGCGTTGCATCGATTTCTGATCAAAAGGATTCCCATGGCCAGAACCCCCCCACTGTCACCGCATCTCCAGATTTATCGACTGCCGTTGACCGCCGTTCTCTCCATCAGCCATCGCCTCACTGGCGTCATGCTGGTGCTGGGCCTGATCTTAACCTCCTTAGTTTTGATGTTGGCCGTCGGCTGGCCTCAGGGGTTTTCAGGGTTCCAAATGGGCCTTCAAAGCGCCCCCGGTCAGATCCTTCTTTGGCTCTTCATCTATGCGCTCTTTTTTCATTTATGCCATGGGATCCGGCATCTTCTTTGGGATAGTCTCTTTGGATTTGAGGCCCACCGGCAAGTCAACATCGGGATCTTTCAAATCGGGATGTCGATCTTCTTGACCTTGATGACCTTCTTTCTTGGGCAACCGGAGCTTACGCCATGAACGGGGCTTCTAAAATAAAACCAACAACCCTATGGGCCCTTGAGCGAATAACAGCCCTATGCCTCATCCCCCTTGGCATTTGGTTCGCCCTCCATCTCCCGAGGTTTCAATCCCTGTCCCACCAAGGATTTGTAAGCTGGTGTAAAGAACCGCTCCATCTCGCGCTGTTGGCTGCTTTCCTGATCATCGCAAGCCTCCATGCCCGGCTTGGACTGGATAACATCATTGAGGACTATGTTAGCCATCAACGCTACCGGCGGCATGCGAAGTGGCTTTCGAGTCTGGTCATCAACGGAAGCCTCTCGATGGGCTTACTAGCCCTTGGCAGCATGACACTCGAAAAGGCCTCCTGATGCGCGCTTATCCCCTGGTCGAACATAGCTACGATGTCGTCGTCGTCGGCGCCGGTGGTGCGGGCCTTAGAGCCTCCCTTGGACTCGCCGAATCGGGACTTCGGACGGCCTGTATCAGCAAAGTGTTTCCGACGCGGAGTCATACGGTTGCCGCCCAAGGCGGCATCAGCGCAGCGCTTGGCAATATGGGCGAGGATGATTGGCGCTGGCACATGTACGACACAGTGAAGGGCTCCGACTGGTTAGGCGATCAAGATGCCATCGAGTATATGTGCCGCGAGGCGATACCCGCCATCATTGAGCTCGAACATTATGGCGTTCCCTTTTCAAGGACCGAGGAGGGTCGCATCTACCAACGCGCCTTTGGCGGGATGACCACGCACTTTGGAGAGGGCCAAGCTCGGAGAACCTGCGCGGCTGCTGATCAAACGGGACACGCCATTCTTCACACCCTTTACCAGCAATCACTGAAACGAAGCGTCGAATTCTTTGTTGAGTATGTCACTTTGGATTTGGTGATGGAGGATGGTCGTTGCCGAGGGATCATCGCCTGGCGATTGGACGATGGATCGCTCCACCTCTTCAAGGCCCACCAGGTCATTTTGGCTACCGGTGGTTATGGCAGAGCCTTCTTGTCCTGTACCTCTGCGCACACCTGCACGGGGGACGGCAACGCCATGGTTCTTCGTGCAGGACTCCCCCTCCAAGATATGGAGTTCGTGCAATTTCATCCGACCGGAATCTATGGCTCCGGCTGTCTCATCTCCGAGGGGGTTCGGGGCGAAGGGGGATTTTTGACCAACTGTGAGGGCGAACGCTTCATGAACCGCTATGCCCCGCATGCGAAGGATTTAGCCTCAAGGGACGTCGTGAGCCGGGCGATCACTATCGAGATTCAGGAAGGCCGAGGCTGTGGCCCAAATGGCGACTATGTCCATCTCAATTTGCAGCATGTCGACCGGGCGATTATTGATGAACGGCTCCCTGGAATCGCTGAAACCGCAAGAATCTTTGCGGGCGTTGACGTCCATCAAGAGCCGATGCCGGTCCTCCCCACGGTTCATTACAACATGGGCGGGATTCCGACCAATCTCAAGACCGAAGTCCAGACCCTCAGCGACGGCAAAACAACTTCGGTACCAGGGCTGATGGCCATTGGCGAAGCGGCCTGCGTCTCCGTCCACGGCGCCAATCGACTCGGATCGAATTCCCTGCTCGACTTGATTGTTTTTGGCCGCGCCGCCGCCTTGAGAGCGCGTGAAACCATCGCCGAAGGCGACACCCACGCCCCGATCCCAGGACACCTCACCGACCCCATCATGGCCCGACTAGACCGCTACCGCCATGCCGATGGATCAAGACCGACGGCAGACATCCGTCTCGCTATGCAGCGCACCATGCAACACCATGCAAGCGTCTTTCGATCCGACGTCTCCCTGAGTGCTGGCCTGACCCGGATCAAGGCGGTCCAAGAGCAGTTAGAAGATATCAAAGTCACCGATCGCTCCTTGATCTGGAATACCGACCTGGTCGAAACACTAGAGCTTGATAATCTCATGGCCCAATCGGTGGTGACCATGGCCGCGGCTCACCAAAGGACCGAAAGCCGAGGGGCCCATGCAAGGGATGACTATCCCGAACGCGACGACACCCATTGGCTTCAGCATTCTTTGGTCTTTCTAGATCCTGGCGCTGAGGTTCGTCATGCTTCTCGCCCGGTGCAGTTAGAGCCTCTCACCCAGGACGTCGCTGCCATCCCTCTCGCCAAACGCTGTTACTGAGAAATCTACACCATGGTTCAGTTCAGATTGCCAAAGGACTCCAAGGTTCTTAAAGGGATCCAGCACCCTGCCATCATTCAAAAAAAAGGGCTACGTCAGATCGAGATCTACCGCTACGATCCCGATCAGGATCGTAACCCAAGGCTCGATCGCTACCAGGTTGATCCTGAGACCTTAGGGCCTATGGTGTTGGATGCCCTTCTGGGTATTAAGGACCAGATCGACAGCACCCTGACTCTCAGGCGTTCCTGCCGGGAAGGGGTCTGTGGTTCCTGTGCCATGAACATTAATGGGCAGAACACCCTAGCCTGCACCGAACCCCTCGCTAAGCATTCTGGATCTATCAAGATCTACCCCCTGCCGCATCTTCCGGTCATTAAGGATTTAGTCACCGATCTCTCTCACATCTACCGTCAATACGCCTCCATTGAACCCTGGCTTAAACCCAAAGGGATCCCTGATGATGGCTTTGAACAGCGCCAGACGCATGATGACCGGCGGCAGCTTGAAGGGCTGGTTGAGTGCATTCTTTGTGCCTGCTGTTCAACCAGCTGCCCGAGTTATTGGTGGAACGGCGATCAGTATCTCGGCCCATTAGTGCTGCTTCAGGCGGAGCGCTGGCTGAAAGATACCCGCG
>JBEIRQ010000266.1:0-2985 GCA_040375885.1 Methylococcus sp. | reverse complement strand
ATCGAGGTGCATCGAATTCTTGATCATCTTCGCACGCAAGGGACCCGTTTTGTGGCGATGGAAGCCTCCTCCCATGGGCTTGTCCAGGGGCGATTGGGGGCGGTGCGCTTTCAGGGTGCCTTGTTTACTAATTTGTCCCGAGATCATCTCGATTATCACCAAACCATGGCGGCTTATCTTGAAGCCAAGCTCAGGCTACTTGATGGGGAAGGACTGGAGTTTGTTGTCTTTAATGCAGAAGAAGCCTTCGCTCAAGGCATTATCGAGCGAGCCCCCGCTCAAGCCCGAAAGATCGGGTTCTGTTCGGATGGTTTTGAGGGGGATATTGAGGGTCCTCTGCTCCGCTTTGGTGCGATCGAGCAAGGCCCTGATGGGCTGAGGTTCAAGCTGCAATTGGGTGCTGAGGAGGGGTGGCTGAGTCCCCGTCTCTATGGCGATTTCAATGTCGAAAACGTTGCGGCAACGGTTGCGGTGTTGCTCGGGCTTGGGGTTCCATTCGATGTGGCCCTCGGCCGAGTTCATCTCCTTGAGGCGGTCCCTGGTCGCATGGAAAATCTCCGCGGCCGAGGCCGTCATGTGGTCATTGACTACGCCCACACCCCGGATGCCCTGGCCTCAGTCCTTTCCAGCATGAAGCGTCATTGTGAAGGGCGCTTGTGGGTCGTGTTTGGTTGCGGCGGGGATCGTGATCAGGGGAAGCGCCCCGAAATGGGACGGGTCGCAGCGCAGTGGGCCGATGTTATCGTGCTCACCGACGATAATCCAAGGGGCGAAGACGGAAGCGATATAATTAAGGATATTGCTGCTGGCATTCAATCCTTCCCAATCAAAGTGATCCGGGATCGGCGCGAGGCGATCCATGCGGCACTTGATCTCGCCCGGGATGGCGATCTGATTTTGGTGGCGGGGAAAGGCGATGAAGGGACGCAGGATATTGGTGGGATCAAAACGCCATTCAGTGATCGGGCGGTCATTGGTGAGTGGATGACCCAAGAGGCCGTCTAGGAGCCTCTCAATAACGTTGATAATAACAAGCACCAAGCCCTATAGGGCCTGGTTTTAGAGGAATGAGGGAGGGGGTATGCTGCTCGCGTTAGCGGATTGGTTATCAAATTATTACGATGGCTTCAGGGTCTTTAAATATCTGACCTTTCGGGGGATTCTGGGTATTTTGACCGCGCTGGCGATTTCTTTGATGATTGGCCCTGCGATGATTCGCCAGCTGAGTAAGTACAAGATCGGGCAAAGCGTCCGAGATGATGGTCCCCAAAGCCACTTTTCAAAAGCAGGGACGCCCACGATGGGCGGGGCGCTCATTCTGGTGGCTGTGGTATTGAGCACTCTTCTTTGGGCGGATCTTCAAAACCGGTACATTTGGACCACCTTACTGGTCACCTTAGGGTTTGGTGTGATTGGTTTTGTTGATGATTACAAGAAGTTGGTGTTGAGGAACAGCAAGGGACTCGCGGCGAGGCACAAATATCTGGCCCAATCCGTGGTCGGCTTGGCGGCAGCCACCTTTCTTTACTGTTCAGCAACGGTGCCGGCTGAAACCACCTTCATTCTTCCCTTTTTCAAGCAATTTGCTTGGAACATGGGGCTGGCTTATCCCCTGCTGACTTATTTCGTCATTGTTGGGACCAGCAATGCCGTCAACCTGACTGATGGCCTTGATGGTCTCGCGATCATGCCGACGGTCTTGGTTGCCGGCGCCCTGGCGATTTTTGCCTATGTTTCTGGAAATGCGGTTTTTGCCGATTATCTTGGGATTCCCTTTGTTCCTCTCTCGGCTGAACTAGTGATCTTCTGTGCTGCCCTGGTCGGGTCTGGATTAGGGTTTCTCTGGTTCAACACCTATCCGGCTATGGTCTTCATGGGTGATATGGGGGCACTCGCCTTAGGCGCTGCGCTTGGGATTGTGGCCGTTCTTGTCCGGCAGGAAGTCGTCCTGGTGATTATGGGGGGCGTTTTTGTGATAGAGACACTCTCCGTCATGATTCAGGTGCTGTCTTTCAAATTGACGGGACGCCGGATTTTTAGAATGGCGCCTATTCACCACCACTTTGAATTAAAGGGTTGGCCGGAGCCTCGCGTGATTGTGAGGTTCTGGATCATTTCAGTCATTTTGGTCCTCTGTGGTCTGGCAACACTCAAACTAAGATAAGTCCATGTCGCCTTATGCCGCCACTCCCGAAGGACAGCCATCTCCCCTCCTTGAGGCTTGCTTCGGTATCACCTTGAATTCGGCGCTCTTGATCGTCGGTCTTGGTAAAACAGGACTCTCGATCGCTCGATTTCTAGGGCAGCATGGCTTGCATTTTGCGATCACCGATACGCGTGAGAACCCGCCGGGGCTTGAGGCGTTTCGTGATGAATTTCCGGATGCGGCCGTGTTCCTCGGGGGATTTAATCAGCCGGCCTTCGAGGCCTCATCGCATCTCATTGTGAGTCCTGGCGTTGCGCTCGATCATCCCTTTATTCAAGCGGCCCAGCGCAGAGGGGTCGAGCTGATGGGCGATCTGGATCTATTTGTGGCCGCCTCAGAAGCGCCAATCCTCGCGGTGACGGGTTCTAACGGCAAAAGCACGGTCACCACCTTGTTGGGCCTGATGGGTGAGGCGGATGGCGCAAAGGTTCGGATGGGAGGCAACCTGGGTACTCCAATGCTGGAGCTTCTGGATCGGGAGACGGCGCTTTATATCCTTGAGTTATCAAGCTTTCAGCTCGATACATCGCACCGGCTTGAGCCCTTGGCGGCGACCGTCCTTAATATTAGTCCAGACCACATGGATCGTTACCGGGATCTTGAGGCCTATGCAGCCTCGAAGCAACGGATCTTTAGAGGCCAGGGTGTGATGGTGTTGAATCGTGATGATCCGATGGTGGCCGCGATGAAGGACCCAGCGCGGGAGACCTTATGGTTCAGTGTAGAGGATGAATCGGCCGATTTTTCACTCAGAGAAAAGAACGGCGAGGCCTGGCTCT
>JBEIRQ010000336.1:0-2321 GCA_040375885.1 Methylococcus sp. | reverse complement strand
TGGTGATCACCTTCTCAATGGACTGTTCAATAAAAACAACCGTGTCATACGACAGAAGAACGTCAAGCCCCTCTGGAAAGCGCGCTTTGAGGTGATCAAGTTCATCAAGTACAGCTTTTTTAGTTGCAATGGCGTTTGAGCCAGGCATTTGGAAGATCGCAAGACCGACGCTCGTGTGGCCATCCAAGATCAATTCAGCGTTGTAGTCTTTCGATCCTAATTCAATGGTTGCTACATCTTTAAGCCGAGTGACTTGTCCCTCACGTCCCGTTCGAATAATGATGTCGCCAAATTCTTCAGGATCACTCAGCCTCCCTTGAGTCATGACGGTGTATTGAAAGTCCCCTTGGTGATGAGCAGGTGGCGCACCCACCACGCCGGCAGCGACTTGAATATTTTGTTCGCGAATCGATTGAATGACATCACTCGCGGTGAGTCCCCGAGCCGCCACTTGTCCGGGATCTAGCCAAATACGCATGCTGTATTCGCGACCACCAAAGAGGCTAATGTCGCCAACGCCTGGGACCCGAGCTAACGCATCCCGCATTTGAAGGAGCGCGTAATTAGTCATGTAGACGTTGTCATAACGCCCGTCGGGTGAAATCAGATTGATGACTAGACTGAGATCCGGGCTCCTTTTACGGACCGCAATGCCTTGACGCCGAACGTCCTCGGGAAGTCTAGGTTCAGCGAGGGCGACGCGGTTTTGAACCTGGATTTGCGCTTTGTCGAGGTTCGCCCCTGGTTTGAAGGTGACGGTTAGTTGCAAAATGCCATCATTTGATGACTGGCTGGACATATAGAGCATGTCCTCGACCCCATTGATTTCCTGCTCTAGGGGGGTCGCTACCGTCTCTGCGAGGACCCCTGCGCTCGCGCCTGGAAATATGGCTTTGACTTGCACACTCGGGGGCGCGATTTCTGGGTACTGTGCGATCGGGAGTGTGATCAGCGACAAAGTCCCTATCAAGACCGTGAGGATCGATAGAACCGCCGCGAAAATAGGACGATCAATGAAGAAGTGAGTGAAGCGGTTCATCGGTAGGCCGAAAGATCAGCCATCATAGGGGATCGAAATAGGCTCAGGTTTTACAAAGACTCCTGGACGTATTTTGGCGATACCATCGATGATGACTTCATCGGACGGGGTGAGCCCATCTTTGATGATTCTAAAAGACCCATGAACTTCTCCCAATTGAACGGGTTGGTATGAAATGCTGCCATCCACATTAACCCGCCAGACATAGCGTTGATTCTGGTCGGTCCCGATGGCTCTTGATGGAATCAGCACTTCTGGAGCGGGACTCCCTGAGCGAATCCTGACTCTGGCAAATAAACCAGGGGAGAGCAGTTCATCATGGTTTTGAAAAACACCGCGGAGCTTCAAGGTGCCGGTAGAGGACTCCAGCTTGGGTTCGAGATAATCAATCACCCCACGATGGGGGTAGCCCTCTTCGTCAATAAGTCCAAGCTCCGCATCGAGGTGCAAGCTATTCATCGGTCGATCGGTCCCTTGCAAGCGACGATAATAGAGCGCTGTTCTTTCATCGATATCGAGATAGACATACACCGGATCGGTTGAAAAAATGGTCGTCAGAAGGGTCTCGTCATTTTTGACGAGATTGCCTGGGGTGATGAGTTCACGCCCGATCCGGCCGCTGATGGGTGCTCTGATCTGAGTAAACTCAAGGTTTAGCTTGGCCATGGCCAGCTGCGCTTCGGCAGCATGGAGAGATTCTGTGCTATCGGCTTCACCGTTGACCCGCTGTTCGAACTCTTCTTCTGAAATGGCTTTGGAGAGTTTAAGTCGGGTCGCACGTCGAAGGTCATTTTGAGCGAGAACATGGCGGGTTCTGACGCGTTCAAGTTCAGCTTGTGCGCGTTGCACCTCGATATCGTATGTCCTTCGATCAATCGCAAACAGCAGCTCCCCGCGAACCACCTTTTCGCCATCTTTGACTAAGACGCGGTCCAAATAGCCACTGACCCGCGATCTAATCGCGACCAATTCGAGTGATTCCATGTGGCCATTGAATTCATCCCAACGCTCTATGATCTCTTCAATGGGGTGCATCGTTTTAACTGCCACGGGTGGCGGTTTTGCTGCGGATGAGGAGGCATGCTCTGATTGACATCCTGTCAGTAGTGAGGCCGTAAGCCACCCAGCTAGAACGACTTCTTTGCAAAGATGGCGTCGCCAATTTTGGCGATTAATGAGCAGGGAAATCATCAGACACACTGGATCAGAAGGGCAGGGAAAAGGACCTTACTGCATTATTTCATGGACTCGTCCATTTGTAGAAATTTACAGGGAGTTATGT
>JBEIRQ010000092.1:0-6650 GCA_040375885.1 Methylococcus sp. | reverse complement strand
TTGAAGGACGGCGACAAGGTGGTGCCTTGTTCTAGCTGTTGAAGGCGAGGTCACCCGAGGATGGAGGAGGCCTTCAATCTTGAGGGTCTTGATTTGTCATCGAAGTGATCGGCACGAATGCCGAAGCAACGTTATAATGCTGTCTTAACCTTGGTTTCTTATCATCGACGTGCTCCTATCCATGAAATTACAGACGCCGTGGTTAACCGCATCCCAAAGCAACATCCTGCCCCTTGGAGACCTTCTTGGCTTTTTCATAGAGCCTCGATCATGACTCACCGCATTAAGTTGAAGACCGCCGGTTGGCGGCTTCTTCAAGGTATTGCCCTCGTTATGGGTTTTTTATGGCTAACCGGTTGCGCCCTTTTTGGCCCTGACTATGAGAGCCCTAAGACCGATGCTCCGACTCAATGGAGCACGAAGGATGCCTATGCCCGGATCGACGGTAAGCCGCTTCCTGAGATGGCCTGGTGGCAGAAACTTGGCGACCCCGTTCTCGATGATCTCGTCAAAAGAGCACTGATTAATAACAATACTGTGCAGGCGGCGATTGGTAATGTCTTTAAGGCGCGCGCCATTTTGGAACAGATCGAGATGCGCTGGGTGCCCAAGGTGGATGCCGGGGCTGGGTTTATTTCGACCGATCATGAGATCAATCAAATCACCGATGCGAGCCTTCCCTTAGCCGGAACATTTAGCGCAGGGTTCATTCCGAACTACGAACTCAATATTCTTCAGCAGTTAAGAAGTCTCGAACAGGCAGAAGCCAACATTGACGTCACGGTGGCGGCGAAAAATGCCGTTAGGTTAGCGATCATTAGCCAGGTGGTGGGGAGTTACCTTGGCCTCCAGGAAGAGCGCTATCGTTTAGAGCTGCAGAGAAATTTAGTCGATGCGCTTGATGAAATCGTTCAAAAATACACGACGGCCCATCTTGAGGGTTTGATCTCGGCCTATGTCCTTCGGGAATACCAACTGCAATTGGCTAATGCACGGGCGGATGTTCCTGTTATCGAATACAACATCGTTCGCTTCGGTAATACCCTCCACGCACTGCTGAATGAAAATCCAGGCCCTGTTAAGCCTGGGCGCCCCTTCATGGAGATCCCCTATAAGGGCATTATTTCGGCTAATCTTCCCTCCAGCGTTCTCAAGAACCGCCCGGATGTTCTTGCTGCGGAGCAAAATGTGCGGCAGTCGAATGCGGGTATTGGTGTTCAGACGTCCTTCTTCTTTCCAACCATTAACCTGACGGGCCCAGTGGGACAGGGCTCAACCTCCCTATCAAACCTCTTTAACTCCCCGACCAGCTACTGGCAATATTCGGGTGGGTTCCAGATGCCGATTGTGAATCTTGGCCAGTTTGGCGCGATCAAGTCGGCTAAAGCGCAGTACTACTCTGATTTTTACAATTATCAGCAGACGATTCGTGATGCTTTTGCATCGGTTGATACGGATCTATCCGCGCATCAAAAGTACACCGATAGTCTTGACCAGATGCAGATGTTCTTCGAGACCACCCAACAGCGTCTTGACAATGAAGCGGTCCGTTTTCAGGAGGGCCTGGTGCCCTATCCCTCGGTCTTGAACCTTAGAGTGACCAAAGATCAGGCGGGCATACAGACGGCCCAGACCAAATACAACCAGATGATGAGTATTGTCCGGCTTTACCAAGATCTCGGCGGCGGTTATGCCGTCAACAATAATGAGGATGTCCATGACCTCGGTGATGGACATCGTTTTGGCGATTTATTTTAGGAATGTAAGCGATGCGCCCTTCTTATAACGGCCTGATTGTCCTAATCATTCTGATGCTGCTGGGATGCAGCAAGGAGGCTCCAGAAGTGGCGCCACTCCAGGCGGTCAATGCGCTGGAAGTGCATGCCCATGATGTCGAATACCTCTTTAGCTATCCCGGGGTCGTTCAAGGGGTGATTGATTACCCGGTCATCCCACGTATCAGCGGTGCTATTTTCAGGCAGCTCTACAAAGAAGGCAGCTACGTCAAGAAAGATCAGCCACTCTACGAAATCGATCGCCGGCCCTATCTCTTTGCCTTGCAGAATGCTGAGGGTCAGCTGCAAAAGGATCAGGCGGCCACCGATAACTACCGAATCATCTATGAGCGTTACCGGAGTTTGACCGGTAAGGATGTGACCTCCGTCCAGGACGTCAATACCTCCACCATCAACTACCAAGCGGCGGCCGGTAATCTGAAAACCTCGATCGCCAACGTCAATAACGCCAAACTGAACCTTGAATACTGCACCGTGAGGGCGCCGGCATCAGGATTCATCTCAGAACGTATGATTTCAGAAGGCATGATGGTGACGGCTTTCCAGACCCAGCTCAATGTCATCAACTCAAAGGACGCCATGTACGTGGCGTTTTCGATGCCCGAGCTTGATCGTCTCAATATTGAAAACGGCGGTATCAGTGGGCGCTACAAGGTGCCGGTTGATTATCGGTTCACTGTCGATCTGGTGCTGGCCGATGGAACCCCAATTCAAAGCGCGGGTAAAGTGGAGTTCAAGGACATTCGGGTGTCCTTCTCGGATGGTGTGTGGCAGCTCCGTGCGACGATAAACAATGAGTCATTACCGAAGAATAAGCTTTTGGCAGGCCAGTTCGTTCATGTCTATCTGCGGGATCTTGTTGTCCTCCATACCTATGCCGTTCCGCAGGAAGCGATTTTTAGGGACCGAGAGTCCTCCTTTGTGTATCTCCTGAAGGACAGTAAGGTCCTAAAGCACCGGATCAAGGCCGGGAAGTATCTCCTTGATGGGACACAGATTGTCGATGAGGGACTTGAAGACGGGATGCAGGTGATTACCAATGGCGGTGTTCGTGTTGAGAATGGCCAGCAGGTCACCCTTGAAACCCTAACCCGCGATGGCGATCTGATGAAAGACGTGGTGCCCAAGACCGGGGAGGAACCCACCTCCACGCTTCGTGACTCCGATTCATAGGGGCACGGCGCATGTTTTCTGAAAAATTCATATCAAGGCCCGTCCTTTCAATTGTCTGCGCGGTCATGATCGTGATCGGCGGCACCATGGCGGCTCTTTATGCGCCGATTGATCAGTATCCGCTGATCATTCCCCCCGTCCTTAATATTAATGCGACCTTCCCAGGGGCAAGCTCTGAAGCGATTGCCAATGCGGTAGCGGCACCGATCGAAGATCAGATTGCCGGGACCGAAGACATGATCTACATGCAGTCGGCGAGCCAAAATGGGAGCAACAGTGTCTCCATCAACGTTTATTACAACGTTGGGACCACACTCGGTATCGTCGAAGCCGACACGCTGAACCGCTCGTTGACGGCTTCAAATTCCTATATTCCAGAGCAGGCCCGCGCTCAGGGAATTCGTATCCGTAAAATGATCCCCGACCTTTTTCAGGTGATCCCTTTTTATTCAGAAACCGGCTCCCCTGACCCTCTCTACATCGCGAACTATGTGCAGCGATTTATCTATCCCGTTATTGAGCAAATTCATGGGATTGGTTTCGTCAACATCCTTGGTCAGCGCTCTTTTGCTGTCCGTATCAACGTCGATCCTAAGAAGCTCGCTTTCTACAAGATCAGTATCCCTGAAATTATTCAGAAGGTCCGTGACCAGAGCAGTCAGTACGCGATTGGTCAAAATGCCATGCCCCCAACTTTTGGGCCTGAGAAATCGAACTTTCTTATCACCACGACGGGTTACTACACCGATGTAAAGCAGTTCCAGGACATCGTCTTGAGAGCCAATATGGATGGCAAGGATCCTGTCGATCTGGGCAATCAAGAGAAGGTGCAACCCTCCCAGTTGGCCCTGGCAGGGCAGGCCCAGATGGTGAGGTTGAAGGATGTTGCTGAGGTCATTCTCGATGCCAACAACTACAACAACTATATCTTTTTGCACAAGCGCAACAAGGAAACCGGCAAAGTCGAGAAGTATGAAGCGGTCTCCCTTCAGCTCTATCTCGTCCCCGGGGCTAATCAGCTCAGCGCGAAAGCCGAAGTTTCTAAGGCGATGACCAAGATTGAAGAGTTCTTGCCCAAGGGCATGAAGTACTACTACCACTATGACTCTTCAGTCTTCGTTTATGAGGCGATCCATGGGGTGGTTGAAACCCTCTTGATCGCATTCCTTCTCGTCTTTGCGGTGGTTTTCCTCTTCATTCAGGATCTCAGGGGGACCATTATTCCGATCCTAGCGATTCCAGTGGCGGTCATTGGGGCTTTTGCTGGGATCTACATCTGTGGTTTTAACATCAATACCCTCTCCCTATTTGGGCTGGTTCTGGCCATCGGGATCGTGGTCGATGATGCCATCGTGGTCCTTGAGAACGTCGAACGCATCATGACGGAGGAAAGGCTCAATTCCTTCGATGCGACGATTAAGGCCATGCAAGAGGTGCAGGCTCCCGTTATTGCCATTGTTCTGGTCTTGAACGCCGTCTTTGTTCCGGTCGCTTTTCTCGGCGGCTTCAGCGGCATCATGATGCAGCAATTCGCGGTCACCATTGCCATCTCCGTAGTTATCTCAGGCTTTGTGGCGCTCACCTTAACGCCTGCCCTCTGCGTCATCTTCCTCAAAAACGTCAAGCATGTGGAGGGAGATCAAAAACCGGTTTTCTTTAGGGTTTTTGATCGTGGCTTTTTATCGCTGCAGAATGCCTATATGGGAGCAGTGACCTGGATTATGGATCATTCGAAGATCTGTCTGACGTTTTGGGCCATCATTTTCGCTCTAACGATCGGTATGTTCCTCAAGATTCCTACCTCGGTGATGCCGCTCGAGGATATGGGTTATTTCTACGACGTCACCCATGTCAATCCAGGTGGTGCACTCCGTTACAGTGTCGAGGAAGCCAATAAAATTGCCGAGAAGATGATGGCAAGAATCCCTTATCTTGATCGCCTGGTGGTGATGGGATCTCAAGATATTATTGATAATGGGACGTTTAAGACGAACACATCCACCATCATGGGGGTCCTCGCTGATGAAGATGATCGTGATATGGCCAAACAAACCATCAACACGGCGATCGACGAGACCAAAAAGATTAATGATGAAAATAAGAACATCACCGCCTATGCCTTCAATCAGCCGCCGGTCCGCGGCTTAAGTCCAGGGGGCGGAGCCACGTTTTATCTTCAGGCCACTCAGCCGCTGTCGGTTCGTGATCTCCATGATGATTCGGTTAAGCTGACGGAATATCTTGAAAAGAACTTCAAGGCCGTCAAGAAAGCCACCCAGTTCTACGAAATTGATACCCCGGAACTCCGTGTCGATGTTGATCCCGCCAAGGCTTATTACTATAAAGTGGGGCTAGAAGATGCCTACAACTCCTTGCAGGGGGTATTCGGTCTTTACTACATTAACTTCTTCACCAAATGGGCGGATATCTTCTGGGTCGAAATTACTGGTCAATATGATTACCGTAAGGATCCGGAGCTCCTTAATACGGTCTTTGTGAAAAATAGTGATCAAGAAATGGTTCCGGCCGGCAATATTATGACGGTGACAGAAACCACGGGTGCGGAGGTCGTGACCCGACTGAATGACTTCCTGGCAAGTCAGATTGTCGTGGATCCCAATGAGGAAGAGGGACACACGACCGGTGAAATTATGGACATTGTCGAGAGGGAAGTCCCTAAGGTGCTCGGTAACCGCTACGCCGTTAAATGGTTCGGCCTTTGCTACCAGCAGCAAATTGCTGGCAACCAATCAACGGTAGCGCTCTCCTTGGGGCTCATCATGGTCTTCTTGATCCTGGCTGCCCTCTTTGAGATGTGGACGCTGCCGATGGTGGTCGTGATGGGGATGCCCTTCTCCCTCTTTGGGGCAGCCGCGGTCCTTATGATGTTCAAAATGCCGAATGACACCTATTTCCAGGTGAGTCTCCTAACCCTGATCGGGCTGTCGGCTAAAAATGCGATCTTGATTGTTGAATTCGCGATTGATGCGGTCAGGAAAGAAGGAATGAACTACCGTGAGGCGGCCCTTCATGCCGCCAAATTGAGGTTTCGACCCATCGTGATGACGTCGATTGCCTTCATTCTGGGGGCTGTTCCTCTCGTCACGTGTCATGGTGCGGGCGCTAATGCACAGCACTCCGTGGGATCTGGGATCATCGGGGGGATGTTAGGTTCGACCTGTGTTGCGGTTCTTTTCATCCCGATGTTCTTCAATGTCATGATGGGGTTTTCAAAGAGTCCGACGCCGCCTCCACCCTCCCATCCCCATCCCAAAGAACCGGAGGCGCTTGAGGCTTAAGTAAAGTTTTAAGCGTCCTTCAGGTTGCAGAGGGGGTTTGTCCCCATAAAGAAAGGCCTGTCTTGTAACAAGAGACAGGCCTTTTACTTGTGCGCCCGGCAGGGCGTAATGACTTGGAGGTGAAAGTCCTCTACCTACCCGGCAAGAGGAAGGGTTAGCTGAACGGCAAGGGTGTCGCAGGGTAACTGCGGATCTGAAGGACGCCGAAAGCAAAACGCTGGCCTGACGAACAGGAAGCGGATAAGAGGCGTCATGTTGGGGTGAGCTGGCGATGATCAGCAAAGCCCAATGCTTGCACGGAACACCACGACGTAAATCCGATAAGCATAAGGGGAAGGTGATGTCGCAATTCCCGGGGAGATCCTGATGGTGGCCCTTGGTG
>JBEIRQ010000396.1:0-1834 GCA_040375885.1 Methylococcus sp. | reverse complement strand
GTTACCTACGAGAAGATCTTGCGGCTGGCATTGTCACCTTTCTGATCGCTCTCCCCCTTTGTCTTGGGATCGCCCATGCATCAGGTGCCCCGCTTGAGGCGGGCATTATTACTGGAATCGTTGCTGGTCTTTTAGTAACCTGGTTGAGTGGCGGTGAGCGGGGTATCAGTGGTCCTGCAGCAGGACTCACCGTGATTGTGGCGCAGAGTCTGGATCAGATCGGGAGTTACCCTGCATTCCTTTCGGCGGTCGTTCTCGCAGGAATCATCCAAATCATCTTCGGGATTTTAAAGACAGGCGCTATTAGTGCCTTTGTTCCGGCCGCTGTCATTAAAGGGATGCTGGCGGCCATTGGGCTCATTCTGATCCTGAAGCAGATCCCCCATGCGCTTGGTTACGATCTTGATTATGAAGGTGATGAAACCTTCAGCCAGCTGGATGCTCACACCACCTTAACCGAATTAAGGTATTCCCTTGAGGCGATTTCACCTGGAGCTCTTTTGCTGAGTATCTGTGCCATCACCCTACTGATCGCTTGGCGATCAAAAAGAGCCCAACAGTGGACCTTCTTCAGAACAATACCAGGACCCTTGTTTGTTGTTGTTTTGGGGGTTTTATGGAACCAAGGATGGCAACACCTAGACCATAGGCTCCTGATCGCTGATGAACATATGGTCAATCTCCCTTTTTTGCGGGAGCCTAAGGATTTCTATCAACAATTAGCGTTCCCAGACTTTCGTTATTGGGCTCACGGGATTACGATTCAATTAGCCTTGATGCTGGCGACGGTGGCCAGCCTTGAAACCCTCATTAATATTGAAGCCGTCGATAAACTGGACCCGCGACGGATGACCACCTCCGGTAATCGGGAACTCATCGCTCAGGGCGTGGGCAACCTAGTCACAGGCCTCATTGGCGGTGTCCCCATGACATCCTTGGTGATTCGAAGTGCTGCCAATATCAATGCGGGTGCTAAAACCCGGATGGCTTCATTTTTCCATGGGGTCCTCTTACTCATTTGTGTCATATTTTTGACGCCACTCCTCAACCAGATCCCTTTGGCGGCCTTAGCCTCGATCTTGATCGTCACTGGCGCCAAACTGTGCCAACTCAATCACTTCACTGAGTTATACCGACGTGGGCCTAGCCAATGGATACCCTACATCGTCACCCTCTTGGCGGTTCTCTTCACTGATCTTTTAACCGGGGTTCTCGTTGGGATGCTGTTAGGCTTTTATTTTGTGGTCCAGAGTAATTTCAGGGCGGCATTTACTCTCACCAAAAGAGGGTCCCACTACCTTTTAAGGCTGCAAAAAAATGCTACTTTTCTCAATAAAGCCCCGCTTCGAGAAGTCCTCCAATCGATAGAGCCTCGGAGTTATGTCATCATCGATGGAACCAGGGCACAATTCATTGATGCCGACATCAAGGAGACCATCGATGATTTCGTGGCCAGCGGGCCTTATCGGTTGATCGAGGTGGAGCTCAAAGAGGTGCCAGGCATGGACACCCTCTACCCTTGAAAACAGCCCATTCCCTCTTTTACCTTTCGATTGATCCTTGTCGGAGACTGACCATGATGCGATCCTTTCTATTGTTCCTATGCGCCCTAACCCTTACCTTGACCGCAGAGGCTCAAGGGAAACCTAAAAAAATGGAGAAATCACCTGTGACTCAAACTGCACCCGAAGTGAAGCTTACGACAACGCTTGGCGATATCGTGATTCGCCTCGATCCTACTAAAGCCCCATTGTCTGTTGAAAACTTTCTCTCTTATGTCAAAGATGGCCATTATGACGGCACCATCTTTCATCGCGTGATCAAAGGCTTCATG
>JBEIRQ010000257.1:0-3040 GCA_040375885.1 Methylococcus sp. | reverse complement strand
GGGTTGATCAATTCGCCCAACTGGCAGAGCGGCCCTTATTTATGGAAACCCGTCGCCCAAGCCCCCCCCTCCCACCAGGACCTGTGGCCAAATCAGAACCTCCCCCCCCGGTGACCTTCAAGCTCATGGGTGTCCTTGAAACCCCTGAAGGACGCATGGCGCTGATCGCCGATGCCAAAGGGAAATATAAGCGCATCAAGTCGAAGGATATGGTCGAGGGCTGGGAAGTCTCAGCGATTCAACCCGACCATCTGATCCTTGGCTCTCCGGGCGTCAGCGAAGACTTGAATCTTCTTAAAAAGAAGCCCAAAGGGGCCCATCGAGGAGCACCAACACCCGACCCAGCGTCTAGTGGAGAATCTCAGCCGCCAGCCCAAGCCCCTCCACCGCCGCAACCGATGCCCCACCCTGGAACACCGATGGCACCCCTTCCAAATTCCGCGGGTGGTCAGGGGATGATGGAACCCCAGGACAATCAGGGCGAGGAGATTGAGAATGAGCCACAGGAGGCCCCTTGAAAAGTCCACTTATGCAGAGGGAGCACCTGATGCGACAGAGAACCAAGAAGAGCGTTGGCCAATGCGCTAAGATATGCCTGTGAGCTCAAAAAACTTCCCCATGCAGATCATCAAGAACCGTTTCATCCTAACCCCGATCGTGGCTGCCCTTGTGCTTGCGGGCTGCGAATCTTTGGGACCAGAGGCTATTAAGCGCACCCCGATCCCACCGAATCTCAAGATCGAGCAGATTCACCGTAAAGATCTAGACGCGCGGCCGATCCATAGCGAACCCTTAGGCGCCAAGCCTAAACTGCCTCCTGAATACTATCCCGCCAATGGCAACTTATTGGGGAAAAGTGGCACAACCATTGGTGCCGCCCCCCCTCTGGCGGCAAAAGGAAAGCAGGAAGGCAAATACACCCTCAATTTCGATGACGCCGACCTTAACGAGGTCGCTAAAACGATTCTGGATGAGACGCTCAAGATCAATTACATCATCAGCCCCAAGGTCTCAGGCAGGGTCACCCTCCAGACCACCAGAGCCTTGACGGATGAGGAACTGATTCCAACCCTTGAAACCCTCTTGCGCCTCAATGGCGCTGTCCTGATCAAGGATAACGGGATGTATCGCATCGAACCTGAGGGTTCAGCGGTCGTTGGCGCACCGGCTGCCAAGATGGGTACCCCAGGGCAGCGAATCCCTTCGGGCTATCAACTCCGGGTGGTCCCTCTTCGCTATGTGGGCGTCCATGAGATGCAGAAGATCTTGGAGCCTTTGATGCCACCCAAATCAGTCGTCCGCGTGGACACCGCGAGAAATATGCTGTGGCTCGCTGGATCATCCGATGAACTAGCCAGCGTGCTGGATACCATTCAGCTGTTTGATGTTGATTTCATGCGGGGCATGTCTGTTGGCATCTTCCCCTTGACCAATGTTGAACCGGCCCTCATGGCCACTGAAATCGAAAAGATACTGGGGGATACGGCCAAGGGCCCCTTGGCGGGTCTGGTGAGAGTGATGCCGATCGATCGCCTGAATGCGATCCTGGCGATTACGCCCCAACCCCGTTATCTCGAGGAAATAACGACCTGGATCGGACGTCTTGATCGTTACAGCCCGAACCGCATGGGCAGCATCCACGTCTATCGCCTACAAAATGTCGAGGCCACCGAGCTCGCCAAGACCCTCAGCAATATTTTTGGCAGCAACAGCAATAGCAGCAAAGGGGGCTCCATAAGGCCTGGATTCCAAGACAGTAATATTGGCGCCAGCAGTTCCTCCACCCCAGGCGGCGGCGGCAGCGGCTTTAGTAGCTCCAGCGGCGATCTCGGCTCCAGTTCATCCGGCGATCTCGGTATGGGATCCTCTTCTGGCGGTCTTGGTTCCAGCATGGGACCCAATTATGGGGGTGGGTCGAGTGGCGGGTCGAGCGGTGGATCAAGTGGCGGCATGGGCGGCAGCTCATCCGGTGGACTTGGCGGGTCCTCCGGCGGCGGGCTCGGTGGAAGCAGCGGGGGGCTTGGCGGCAGCAGCAGCGGCGGCATAGGTCGCGGCACCTCTTCATCCAAACAAAGCAGTACCACCACCAACATAGGGAACGTTCGGATCGTCGCCGATCCCACCAATAACGCCCTAGTGATTACCGCAAAAGCTCAGGAATATAAGGAAATTGAGGCCATCATCAAAGAGCTTGATGTCTTGCCGCTTCAGGTTTTGATTGATGCAACGATTGCTGAAGTCAAACTGACCGACGACCTCAAGTACGGTATTAAGTGGTACTTCCAGCAAGGCTCCAACCGTGAAGGCCTGACCCCGGTCGCAGCCTTAGCCAATGACTTTGCCTCGGTCGCCAAGGATTATGCCTTTACCTACTCATTGACCGCGATGGGGAAAGATGTTCGCCTCTTACTGCAAGCACAGGCCGATAAAAACAAAATCAACATGCTCGCCTCCCCCTCCGTCATGGTATTGAACAATCAGGAGGCTTCGATGCGGGTGGGTGATCAGATCCCGATCCTCACCGGCCAATACGGCAACTTCACCGGGGGCAGTACCACGGTCACCGGGAACCCGGTGTATTCCTCCTTCAACTCGGTCCAGTACCGAGATACCGGTGTCCTTCTCAATGTGAAGCCGCGGGTGAATGCTGGCGGGCTGGTCAGTATGGATATCATCCAGACCGTCAGCAACGTCAACAAGGCCGCTGCCGACCCCACGATCAATTCGCCAACGATTGCTCAGCGTCAAATCAAAAGTAACGTGGCCGTCCACGATGGTGATACCCTGGTCCTTGGTGGTCTGATCCGTGAGAATACCGGAACCAGTAAATCGGGTATTCCACTTCTCTATGAGCTCCCCATTTTAGGGGATCTTTTTGGGGCGACGGTTATGGCGACTGACCGAACCGAACTGGTGGTCCTTTTAACGCCTCGTATTGTCGACAATCAGATTAAGGGACGAGAAATCTCGAACGAATTCCGCCGCAAACTGACGGGCCTCTATGATCCAGGCGCTACGACCACTAACCCGAACGATCAAG
>JBEIRQ010000059.1:0-8227 GCA_040375885.1 Methylococcus sp. | reverse complement strand
TCTTCCCGGAAGCTGAAAGCGAGCCCGAGTAAGGGCCCGATCCAAAATCGGGGCCTTAGGGACTAACCCTTAGGTCCGTGTGTGACACAATGCGATTAAAAGGGCAGAGCCTCTTGCACCAAGATAGCCTTCATCGACGTTAAAGACGATACCCATGAGCACTGAAGACGCCCCGATCAAACGACCACGGAAAAAATCGGTCGCCATCAAGCCTCGCCCGAGAACAGCCAAGGTGGCGCCCGCGGTTGAGCCTGAAATCGGGATTGAAGGCTCATCGAGCGCGGGTGATCTGGCCGCGCTGAGGCAAAAGGAAGAAACAAGCCGTTTTCGAATCTTTGTCATCGATGCCGGCTGGAAATCACCCGCTGCAGAGGTCCTCAGGAGCAACTTCACGATGATTCTGAGTTCACTCGGGAGAGACCCCCTCTACGTTTTGAGTCGAAGGCAGTCTCAGGAAATTATTCGAAAGAATCCCATTCTAGTCGGCAAGGATCCCATCATTCTGGTTCGAGATCTCAGCGGCAAACCATCCATCGAAGAAGATGAGGAATTTCATGGGTTTCATTTCAATCTGGGACTGATTCATCAACCGACGTTGGCCCTGAAATACCTTCAGGAATTCCTGCATTTCCTCATCAGCCATCGCGACAGCCCTAATATCGAAATGGATATCGGACAAAAACTGCATCACGATGGATTCATCGGTACACTGGAAGTCATTCGAAGCAGTACCCAAGAAGCCATGGGCGGCTAATTTTTGATGACCACCAGAAGATCCCCTTCATATGGATACGATATCGACCCTCCTCACCACCACCCTCTCTGCCATGATCCTCGCGGTGATGGCCATAGAAATCAAGCGTCGCCGGCAAAAGCTTCGGGAAGTCTATGACGTCCTCGACAGCGAATATCGACATGTGGTGAATGAACTTGATTCGATGGTGCTAAAGGGTGATCTCAAACCCTATGAAACATTCCATTCGCTGCACAACAAGCCCTAAACCCCTTGTAATTTTGCCCAATGACGTCATATTAGGGTTAAATGATTCTGAGACCTTAAGGTCAAAACAAGATGAGGCCTTAAGGGCCACTTAGACCGACGTCTCATTGCCTTATGAGAGGGCGGGTTCGCTCCATTCACCAATCAAGAAGGACACCACGATGACGACTGCAACGACCGCGGACGACGGCCTCCATACCGTTTCAGATACGGTAGGAGAAGGAGTAAAACAGGCGACGGCAGCGGCAGCGCGGGCCGGAGAAAAGGTCCGAGAAATCGGCGGGACGGTGGGTCGTTCGATCTCACGCTTCACCTATCAAGGCGCCTATATGGTGTCCTATGGGGTTGTTTATGCAACGGTCTTCGTTGCAAGTGCCGTGCCCCGTCAAAACCCCTTGGTGGAAGGCCTCATGGATGGTGGCCGAGCCGCCATTGATGCCTTAAACGAAGCCAAACAACTGCCTTCAAAGGCCAGCTGATCCCCTGTTAATCAACCCATCGTCCATCTCCAGAGAGGAATGGACGCCTTGGGTTTTTTGAACAGCCTAATGATTGGACGATCCCCTACCCGCGCTATGACATTGCCTCCTGAAGGTTCTCAGCCAACCGCCAACGCATCAGGCATTTCTGTTGTCTTTCCATCCCCTGGCATTCTCAGAATCTCAAGTTCAGCCCCTTTAGGTGATGGAACACCCGAGACCTTTCGGGAGTTCCTATTAAGGGCGTTTCGCTGCAGCGCTCTCACGGGAGTCTCGGTGACGGGAGTCGAGCAAAATATCGTCGATCTTCACTATCTTCAAGATGAAGTTCTTCCAGCCGAACTCCTCTCCATGCTCGCAGATCTTCTGGATTCGGCGAGTGAAGCAGCGTCTCCCTCTCTCGCTAAAAAGGCGCCGGGTGAGACCTCTACGACCATTTCGCCCCTAGTGACCGCCACCGATCGTCACGGCACCATTCGGCTCCATCGCTACGAACATCTGGTGACTGGCTTTGAAATCGTCGCTCAGACGATGGGAACGATTAAACTCAAAAACCCGGCTCTTTATCGAAAAAGTGCCTTGTGTGATGCCATCGAGCGGGAGCTCATGAGTGTCCTCGGGATTGATCGTTACAAGACCCATCCCCTAAGGTGCACCATCCAGGTGGATTACGATCCAAGACACCTCAGCTGGGCTAAGGTTATTGAAATCATTGATGGGGCCTTAGCTAACACCGACGCGCAGGAGGCCCTCGACCCTCTAGATCTCGATCTCACCCTGTCCTCGGTTTCCCTCCCCGTTGCTGCCGTCGCCCAATATGCGTTTCCGCCCCTGCTGCCCTTAGCGGCGGGTCTTTTTGCTTATACCGCCATCCCGAGCTTCAAGAATGCTTACGATGTCGTTAAAAATGAGCGGCGTCTGGGGGTTGATGTCCTCGACTCGCTCGTCGTCATCGGCTGTCTGGGTACGGTTCATATATTTCCAGGGGCCGTCATGGCCTGGTGTCTTTCCTTTGGCCGGCGCTTGGTTAAAAAGACCGAGGATAATTCAAGAAAGATGCTGCTGAATGCCTTTGGAAAGCAGCCAAGATTCGCCTGGCTGGTCCAGGACGGCGTTGAAATTGAAGTCTCTCTCGATAAGGTCTTTAAAGGCGATATCGTCGCCGTCCATACCGGTGATATGGTGCCGGTCGATGGTCACATCGTCGATGGGATGGCCATAATTGATCAGCATGCCCTGACCGGTGAATCGACCCCTGCCGAAAAGGGTGTTGGCGATCGGGTCAACGCCTCGACGATCTTGGTGGGGGGCAAGATTCGTGTTGCCGTTGAGGAGGCCGGCACCGAAACGGCGGCTGCGAAGATTAGCCAGATCCTCAATGATACCGCGGGCTACAAACTGACCTCCCAAAATAAAGGAGAACGATTGGCTGACTTAGCTGTACTGCCAACCATGGCCGTCAGTGGCATTGCTTTTGCAACCCTCGGCCCGATTGCAGGGGTCGCGGTGCTTAACAGTGATTTGGGGACAGGCATCCGGATGGCGGCACCTTTGGCCATGCTCTCTTCGCTCTCCCTCTGTGCCCAGATGGGTATTTTGGTGAAGGATGGACGCGCCCTTGAACTGATGAACGAAGTGGATACCGTCCTCTTTGATAAAACCGGAACCCTCACTCGTGAGCGACCCGAAGTCGGGGAGATTGTGGTGACCGAAGGTCATACTGCTGAAGACGTTCTACTCTATGCGGCAGCCGCTGAGAGCAAGTTCCACCACCCCATTGCGCTCGCCATCCTCCATAAGGCGGAGGAAATGGGGCTCGAATTACCGCCCACAGATGACACTCAATACAGTGTGGGCTACGGCATTAACGTCGGCGTCATGGGTCACACCATCCGCGTCGGCAGCCGCCGCTTTATGGAGATGGAAGGCATCCCTATTCCATCGATTGTTGATAAGAAGCTTGCCCTGGTCCATGAAGATGGTGACACCATGGTGATGGTGGCCATTGATGACCAACTCGGGGGGGCGCTTGAGCTTCGGGCGGCGCTTAGGCCTGAAGTCAAAGACATCATTGCAGGCCTTCGAGAGCGGGGTATCCAGCATCTAGCCATCATTTCAGGGGACCATGAGGCGCCTACCCGAAAACTGGCTGAAGAGCTTGGCATGGATCGCTATTTTGCGCAGGTACTCCCGGCAGATAAGGCCGATTATGTTGAAAAACTCCAGAGAGAAGGGCGCAAGGTCTGTTTTGTCGGAGACGGGATCAATGATTCGATTGCGCTTAAAAAAGCCAATGTGTCCATTTCGCTTCGGGGAGCGACCTCCATCGCTACAGATACCGCCCAGATCGTTTTCCTAGAGCAGGGCCTCGCCAAATTATGTGCGCTCCGCGATATCGCCCATCGGCTGGATAAGAATACCCAGCGCAGCTGGAACATGATTCTGGTCCCCAATCTCGCCTCCGTGATCGGCGTCTTTACGCTCGGCTTTGGTGTCGGGACCTCGGTCATCGCTAATAACGTCGCGGCACTGGGTGCCCTAGTCAATGGCGTCTGGCCGATGCGGGAGGTGGCGCGTCTTGAAGCGGAACGCCGAAAACTACTGGAGCGAGAGCTTGAAGGGCTTGACCTTCCAGGCCGAAAGCTTGAAGCCGCATCAGTTGATAAGCCGTCGTATGTGGCAACAGGGGAGGCGTCTGAGTCTGTTATCGTCACCCCATCAAGGCGAACCCCTCGGGCCATCAAGGCTCGGGTAACAACGCCCTCAAAACCTCCCCGAAATAGAAAGGTCGCGGGTTAGAAGCCCCAAAGAGACCCCAGGGCTTTCTGGCCTTTACCCAAAGGCGCGTTGAAAAACGATCCCCATAGCAAAGGATAGGAGCAGCGTCCCCGGCTAGGTGGTCAACCAGGTCAGGGCACTTCTGGCGATCGTCTTCTGGTTCACTTGCTGACCCTTCGGTCCTACCACCGTTCCAACGACCGCAGAGGAGAGAACATGAGTGGTACTGACGGGGAGTCCGCCGAGATCTGCGAGCGCAATACTCACCACGGCTGAGGCTTGAGCGGCGGTTCCTTGCGCAGGATTCATCTTCGAGCTACCAATCTTTTCCCCGAGCGTTGTCACGATCTTTTTGTAGCCGATCAGGGTCCCGCCCCCTAGCGCCATAGCCGACAGAACCATGACCCAAATAGGAACGTATTCGACAAAGGACGCCAACTCCTTGTGAGCCTCTTCAAGGGTTGTGATTTGTTCCTGACTGAGCTTTGCTCGAGTCTCAGGCGCCTTCAGTTGCTTTGCGACCTGACGGTGTACGGCGAGAATCTCTTTTCTGACTTTAATGGCCTCATCATCGCTGAGCTGAAGCCCATTATTCTTCAAGGTCAGGTCGTTTAAAAGAGCCTGAACCGCTGGCGTTGCCTGACTACCCGCCTTGCCTTCAGACTCACCGAATAGCTCCGTCGCTTGGCGAACACCTTCCACTTGTTGAACGACCTCCACCAAATGCTGGTAATCCTTGGGAGCCAAACGGTCGGGATCAAGCCCATAGGCGGCCGGGAAAAGACCAAATAAAGCCACCATCATCAGGCCAATACTCTTCTGACCATCATTCGATCCGTGCAGCAGACTGACACCGGCAGCGCCTGCAATGAGGATCCCGCGAATGGCTGCACTCGGCCGATGATCATCCTGGGAAGGCTCATAAAGGCCCTTGTCTTTAGCCACCAAGGTCATGATCTTGAGGATCATCACCCCGAGAACGAAGCCCACGATCGGGGATACAATCAGGGCTGTCAGAATCTTCTCCCCCTGGCCCCAATTGATTTGCTCCGCGACCGGCTGACCCATTAGGAAAGCATCCGCCATCGAAATACCGATGATCGAACCGATATAAGCATGTGTGGTGGAGTTTGGAATTCCAAGCCACCAGGTTCCGAAATTCCAAGCCACCGCGGTAAAGATCATGGCCATGAACAGAGAGACTTCATTCATGGTATTGATACCGGTCACCATGTTGGTGGGCAGCAAATAGACCATGCTAAAAGCGACCGCAGTCCCCCCAAAGAGGACGCCAATGAAGTTAAACACCGCCGCCATCAAGACGGAACTTTGAGGCGACATGGCCCTTGAATAAATCACGGTGGCAATGGCATTCGCGACATCATGAAAACCATTGACCGCTTCTTGAAGCAGGATCAGAAAAAAGGTGATCGCCAAGGTGATAAAGGCTACATTGGTGGTATCCGCTGCCAGATGTTCCATGGGATCTTCCGTTTGATCTATTCGTTGATGAGGATGGCCCTCTGGGCCTTGGCGTGGGGGCGGCGAATCAGATTGCTGACCAGGTGGTCATTAAACCCACTGGATAATCCTCCACCCGTCACCCAGAGGGTGACCTCGGCATTGACGCTATATTCATCCACCACTCGATCCAGTCGATGATGGCTATCGTGAAGCTGCGCTGCTTCGGCGTGAACGCCATGAAGCCTCAGAAACTCGAGGGGAAGCTGGAGGGCCTTTTCGCCTTCTTCATGGAGATCGACATTGAGAAGAGAGACCTTGGCGGCCATCTTGATCATGGCCAGAGAGGCTGAAAGCGCTTGAGCCGAGCGGCTATCGTTGCGCCACAGGATGCCGACGTGACCCGTCAACTGTTGCGGCAGAACTTCAGGAAGCAAAAGGACGGGACGCCCCGAGTCGATTATCGTCTCCTCGACCACCGACCAGTAGTATTGGGCCTTCATCAGGGAGGGATGAGCAAGAATCACCAGATCGGAGGCCCAAGCGACCTGAGCGAGCGGGTGCCCTGTTACCGCATCGGGAACCTCATAACTGAAATGAACCCCTGGATACAATTGTTGCGACTGTGAGAGGGCGGTCCGCGCCATCCCATCGAGCTCTTCGGTGGTCTTGGCCACGGAATCAATGAAATTCCTAAAGGCATTGCCGGTAAAGCCACAAGCCAAGAGCAGCTCAGGGTCATCTGCGATGGGGCAAATCAGCTGGCATTGAATTTCAGCGCCAATACGCTTGGCAAGATCAAAGACGAACTGGCTATTATTGCCGTCGTGCTGGACGCCCGACATGCCAAACAAGATTCTACGAATGTCCGTTGCCATGGGTGGATCTCTCCTTTTTTTAGGATGATAGAAAGTTTAAATGTCACAGAGGTGACGCCATCGTGAAGATTTGAAGTCCAAAACGGGAAGCCATGGGGTGAACGCCCCATAGGGCTAGCCAAAATGGACTTTAAACCTTGAAAAAAAGAGGCATAAGCTCACGGCCTCCGAGAAGGCGGGGTTCGCTTGATGGAAGGGATAAGTCCCTGATCGGGGTGTCAGGAATGCAGCCTACCGCTTGGGATTAATGGGGCTTGGCGTGAAGCCAGCGACTGGGGCCGCCTTTCCTTGAAAGAACCGCCTTAAGACCCTGGCAAAAAGCCGGGTGATCGATAAAGCTCTCGGCACTCAAAAGCCCCGTATAGACCCCGGGGTAGTTCATCATTTCATTCTCAAAAGCCCTTTGGGCCAAGGGCGCTTTTTTTGGGGGAGATGCGAGCGCATCCAAAGACTGGCTGACCGCCTCTTTATCCAAGGACCCGTCTCGGCAAGCGTCCACGGCCACCTGTGCATAGGCCATATCGAGGAGCGTTTTCTGACCTTCAGAACCAAGGAGTCCCCGCACCCGGCGCTCCATCGCTATCCAGGCAGGGTCTAGTTTGCTGATCTCAGTGGCGCCCTGACTCAACGAGGGCATGGGGGTCAGCGTCATCGACAAACCCAATAACATCGGGATCCCTATCCAACGCTCCTTCATGGCATCGCTCCATCATTTCGGGCCGGATGATAATAGGCATAGCCTCGGTCATTATCAAAACCCGTATTGTAATAACCGGATGTTGCATGGGGGTCGGCATCGAGCGCTTCAGAGCCTGGGGTCACCGCTGGGTGTCCCCAGCCACCCCCATAGCCATTCCCCCAGCCGCCCATATGAACGCCCATCCCAAGACCCCCCGTTCCGTAACCGGATCCCATTCCACCAGGGCCATAGCTCATCATTCCACCACCATCACTGGCGCAAGCCGTTATGAATAGCGCCAGCGTTGCGCTCACTAAAACTTTTTTAAAGCCATTGCTCATGGGTGCCATTGCCTTCTAAACGTTTGGGGTTGGCCTAACAAAAGGCTTGGGGTCAACGCCCATGAAAAAGGGCGATTCCGGTCGTACCGGACATCGCCCTTGTGCTTCTTTTTACGCTGATACTTGGTTCGATCGCGTTGGATGGTTGCCTTGTTGACCCTGTGGGCGAACTTGGCGACCGGATTATGCTTCATGGTCGCCTCCCTATTATGAGATATAAAAACTTAATCTGGCGTTTCAGAGTCCTCTAAAAACCCCCTCTCACCATTGAAGAATTGTAGGCCCCTAGCTCCCAGGCTACAAGCCCTTCGTTGAACGCTATCTGTCTGTTTTTAAGTGCCTTAGACACCATATCAGCCCCCATCTTATTCCCATGGATTGGGAGCGCTCTCAGCGATCGATTCAGAACCTCTTGCCGCGAGGCCCCGTTTATCCCGAGGGCTTTTCAAGGTCTCTCAAGAGAACTTTTTTCGCCATAAAGGGTCATAACCGTTTATATTGTCATATGAATGAAACAATACTATGATAGGCCAAAGTTTTAAAGCAGATCGCCCCAGGAGAAGTCGCCATGGAAAGACGGATACTCAATCAAATCAGAGGAAAACTAGCCG
>JBEIRQ010000041.1:0-9762 GCA_040375885.1 Methylococcus sp. | reverse complement strand
GCTCAAAGATCGCTCAAAGGCGTCTTTTCAGAGCAGATCCATGCGCGGGTAGAAACTGTGATAGAGCTCCGTCTATTGATCGAGTCGGCCATCGATTTCAGTGATGAGGAGATCGACTTTCTCACCGAAGCCAAGGTAATGGACCAGCTCAAAGCAATGGAAAAGCAGCTAGCGTCGATCAAATCCATGGCGCTTAAGGGTCAACGCTTGCGCGAAGGGGCCACCCTGGTCCTGGTGGGTCGCCCCAACGCCGGCAAATCGAGCCTCCTCAATCGACTCGCCGGTGAAGATCGAGCCATAGTGACCCCCATCCCCGGCACCACCCGCGATACCCTCCGAGAAGCCATTCAGCTCGAGGGGATTCCTCTTCATATCATCGACACGGCAGGTCTACGGGATGACGCCACAGACCCAGTTGAGCGGGAGGGCATCCAAAGGACCCGAGCGGCCATCGCCGTGGCCGATTTAATCCTGCTGATGGTCGATGACAATGACGTGGAGCCTGATGGGGCGCTGATCGATGCCTTACCCGATGGGATTCCGATGATCTTCATCCACAACAAGATTGATCTCTCCGGAAATGCCGCAGGAAGGGTTCCATCCGATCGAGGCATCAAGGTGAGGATTTCACTCAAAAGCGGTGACGGCATTGACGATCTTTTAAGGGTCCTGACCCACCAGCTTGGTATCGAACCGGAGCAGGAAGGGGCCTTCACCGCCAGACGGCGTCACCTTGAAGCGCTCGAAGCGGCCTTGTCAGGGGTCCTTGGGGCGCAAAGGGAATGTCAGGCGGGGTCACAAGATCTCGCCGCAGAACAGTTGCGGCTGAGTCAGCGGGCGCTCTCTGAGATCACTGGCGACTTTAGTAGCGATGACCTTTTGGGCCGCATCTTTGCAAACTTTTGTATCGGAAAATAAGGTTAGTTCCGAATCCTTCCAAAGTTCCCCTCTCATCCCTTGACCCCCCTACGTTTTCTGTTCCGGGACAGTCTGATCCCTTCTCGCTGAATCCGGTAATATGTGTTCCCTCCATTTCTGGCGCCATCACCCTAGTCCTTTTTCAGTCGCTTCCACTCGGGCCGTTGGATAGACCGCCATTACAGACGCTAGATGTTCGATAAATGCTGCTTTGAATTGTCGCGTCAGCTTGTAACTGTCTCCGTACTGCATTTCAAGAATCGGCCAAGGGATCATGGTTGGGCTTTTAAGGTAGGACAGCCAATAGGTGAGCCAAGGCATAGATGTCGAGAGCGAGGGGGGAACGTTGTAACACCTTCACTGCAGGAAGATCGACAGAAACGGGGTTCACCACCTCCTTGAAGAAGGACTCGCTCAGTTTGACAGCCGACTTCCAGATTCATGCCTGTTCGGGGTTTCCGTTATCCCACCAAAGGTTCGCGTGATCGGCAATTTGCTGCGAGAGCATGGCCGTTCGGTCCCCATCCTCGTTCCCGCATGAAGCTACTGAGCGTATCGCCATGAACAAGCTCGCGCTCTCGCGTCTTGACCGCTTCTGTGGCCAACCAGGTCGAAGGAGTCGTGGAACGGTGCCATAGGCCAACACGATGGAGCTGGTGCCAGCATGGTGAGAGTGAAATTTCCGTTTTGCCAGATAAATTCGGAGCTTTCGGTTTTTCTGCTTGGAAGGCTCGCCTGAACCATGGCCCGGCATATGAAGCCGAGTTTTCCCGCATCTTGTGGTTGTTCGGTCTCAATCGCCAATACCTCTTCGACAAGCGCATTGATCGACTTCGTTGATACGTCTTTCCTCATGTTCCGCCCGAAATCATGAGATGAGTGATCCTGAAAAGATTTTGAAGATCATCGTATACAGGTAGGGTATTCATGTGACGCAGAATATGACTTTTGGTCATGGTAAATGACTGGGCCATTTACGCGCCCTTTGAAAGACGCGAAGAATTTCGATGGATCCCGAACGAACCCTATAAGGCAGAATGTAGGGGAAACGGGTCAAAATTAGTTCGCGTGTACCCGCGACTCGCCCAGGCCGCCCCATGTTAGGGTGGTCCTTAAGTCGAGCAACGCTCTCTTGAATGCAGAGCACAAAATCCCTGGCTACTTGAGGACTCTCTTTTGAGAGGTAGGCGGCTTCCTCATCCAAGTTTGCAAGTGCGCGGGTTAGCCACTTAATCTGCATACTTCTGCATGACCGCGGCTACCTGATCCTCTGCTGCAAATGCGCCGGAATCAGCCTCGCTGAGGGCTTGTTTGATTTCACCCACCTGCCAAAGCTCAAGATCCAAATACTGACGAATCGCTTCTCCTGCGAGATACGACTTTGAACGATGTGTAGCGGATGCAAGATCGTCCAGCTGCTCCTTCATGGATGTTGGAACACGGACCGTTAGTGTTGAAGTCTCCATTGCAACCCCAAAGATTCATTTGTACACAAGCGCATCATACCGCAATTCATTGCTGTCTCAGGATTAAGGCTCGTTATCCGACTCGTTTCATGTGTGCATTGGCGGACTCTTAAATAAAGCGCTCTGCGTGGTGTCTCATCAAGATGATGATTTCAGGAAAAATATCAGTTATAGATCGAGTCTATCCGGCATGTCTGGCCTTATATAAAGTATAAGCTGAGACTGGTGTTCCCCGATGTGTTCCCATCTCAGGCCCACATGAATCTCAATGACTTAAGTTAGAGGCATTCAGCCCGTTCTCAATATTCTGTATTGAACCTTCTGATCTATCCCTAAAGGTCAGCATAGCCCGTCACGAAGGTCCGTCTTGGGAGTCTTGTGGGGGCTTCTTAAGGAGGGAAGACCGCCTTGAGGTCAGGACGCCTTTCAGCAAAGCGGCTAGGCTTTGCCAGGACGCACCACATGTGATTGACTAAGAGGCTAAACCCAACCTTGAAGGCCCTTCATGCGATACCTGATCCTTGCTGTCATCAGTCTCTTTATTGGCATCACCCAGATGGGATGCTCTAACCGCAACAAAACGGTGGTGGGTGGACCCGATGCCGTCGAAGCCGCAACTCGGATGGAAGAATCTCAGCAGGAGTACAACGATTGTGTCAGCGTTCGCCATCCAGGCTCAGCCAACTGCGATAGCCTGCAGCGGCTTTATGAAAAGGACAAGGCGGAATACGAGGCTCAGGTCCAATAACATCGATGGCTCATCGCTCTTGTCCAACGCTATTTCTTAAAGAACTAAGGAGACTGCCACATGCACTTCATGATTCACTCGCTGCTATTGATATCAGTGACCTTCTTGGCTCAGGCGGCCAATCTCACCGCCGAGATGACCACCATCGATGCCCTTGGAACGGGGCAAAGTCTCGGCACCGTGGCCATCAGCCAGGAGGCATCGGGTCTTAAATTCAGCCCGAATCTCAAAGGCCTCAAGGCAGGCCCTCACGGCTTTCACGTGCATGACAAGGCCAACTGCGCACCCGCTGATAAAGAAGGTAGCGCCGTCGCCGGATGGTCCGCGGGACCCCACTATGATCCAGGTAGTACTGGAAAACATCTCGGGCCCGAGGGCGCGGGCCATCAAGGCGATCTCCCCGTGTTAGTCGCCGCCGCTGATGGCTCCGCGATTACCCCCGTCATCAGCTCGAAACTGGCCCTTGAGGATCTCCAAGGGCGCTCCTTGATCATCCATGCTGAAAACGATAACTATGGTGACCAACCGGGCGGCGCCAGAATCGCCTGCGGCATCATTCGCTGATCCTTTGAAGATCAACCAACACCGGGCCCCTGATTTGGTTTAACCCTCTTGGACCAAGAGATGCCTCGCCCCTTGAACCATGACCGTCCGCAGGACGCCACGATTGAAATCGAGGCGCCTGCTCGATTGCACATGGGCTTCCTTGACATCAGCGGCAGCATCGGCCGGCGGTTTGGGAGCCTTGGCGTGGGACTTGAGGAGATCGTTACCCATATCCGCCTTCAAGCCGCCGACCGACTAGAAGTCTCTGGCCCGGATGCCGCAAGAGCCTACGAAGCCGCCGAGGCCATTACCCGCAGTCTTGGCCTTGAGCTCCCCGCCCGCATCGACATTCTAAAGGCGATACCCCATCATGCAGGGCTAGGCTCAGGCACTCAAATGGCCCTGGCCGTGGGGACGGGTCTGGCCGCACTCCATCAGATCGATCTCTCCCTCGAAGCCATCGCCGCAACCACCCGCCGAGGGGCACGCTCGGGTATCGGGATCGCGGCTTTTAGGGAGAGTGGCCTCATTCTTGATGGTGGTCGAGGACCTAAAACCGTGGTCCCTCCGGTTATCGCCCGCCTTCAAATGCCCCCGGCGTGGCGCTTTCTGATCATCCTAGATCCCCATCATCAGGGTCTTCATGGGGCCCCTGAGATGAACGCATTCAGTCTCTTACCCCAATTCCCTGAAGAGGCCGCGGCAAGGCTTTGCCATCGACTCCTTATGGAGGGGCTTCCTGCGGTGATGGAGCATCAGCTCAAGGACTGTGGTGATGTCGTGAGTGAATTGCAGCGCGCCGTAGGAGATCACTTTGCCCCAGCGCAAGGCGGTCGGTTTGCGAGTCGCGATGTCGCCGACACCCTGAACTTTCTAGAGGCTGAGGGCGCTGTTGGCATAGGGCAAAGTTCCTGGGGTCCCACCGGCTTCTGTTTGGTCGCCAACGAAGAGCATGCTTTGGCTCTCAAAGCTTCCTGTGAAAAGGCCCTTCCTCAAGCGCGAAAGCTGACCATCAGCATCGGAACCCCAAGGCGACAGGGGGCCATCATCAAGACCCAAGGCGCTCTTGTCTGAGGGGTATGTCTTCGGTCCTGATCAGCCATGGCGTGATCTTCCCGAAGCGCTTTTAGTCATTAGCTGCTCGGCCAGAATGCTGGTTGAATCGGCCAAAAAAGCCAACATCAATACCTTCGCGATCGACCATTATGCCGACAGCGACACGCGCTTAGCGGCCTTAAAAGCGGTGGCACTCGTCAACACCTTAGGGACTTTCGATGACGACCAACTGCTTGAGGCGGCCGATCAGATCAGACCAGGGCCCAATATCCCGATGATCTACGGGAGCGGGTTTGATTCGCAACCCGATCTTCTTGAAAGGCTATCCAAAGGTCGTGAGATCATCGGCAACCCACCGCCGCTGCAGCGGTTGTTCAAAGAACCCAGGCTTTTCTTTCATCTCTTGCGGCAGCTAGACATTCCCTTCCCTGAAACCCGCCTTGACCCAGCTCAGGGGGGTGATGATTGGTTAGTGAAGTCTGGTTGCAGCGAAGGGGGCCAGGGTGTACGATTTTTCGCCCATAAGCCTCTTGACCCTCTTGAGTATTTGCAGCGACGGCTTTCAGGACCCGCATACTCGGCCTTGTTTCTGGCCGATGGCCGGAAGGCCAGGATCATCGGGTTCAACACCCTTTGGAACCAAGGGGGCCTTGAAAGACCTTTTCTATTTGTCGGCGCCATCCATGCGACTGGGCTTTCAGGACGACAACGGCAAACCATGCGGGGGATCATTCAACGCTTGGTTCAGGCAACCGGGCTCGTAGGACTGAACAGCCTTGATTTCATGCTATCACCCGAAAACCAGGTGCTCGTGATCGAGGTCAATCCCCGTCCAAGCGCCTCCATGGCACTTTATGACGACGATTTTCCAGAAGGGCTCGTGGCTGCCCACATCAGGGCCTGCCGAGGACACTTGAGTCCCGTTGGATCGCCTTCTAAGATGAGGGCCTTCAAGGTGATGATGGCATCCCGCAAAATGGTGGCTAACGCCGGTCATCACTGGCCGTCCTGGTGCCAGGATCGGCCGGTGGATGATACCGTGATCCATCCCGATCAGCCCCTGTGTACGATTCGCGCAGAAGGGACTTCCGAGGCGGAGGTCCTAGCACTCCTCGATGAGCGGTGCGCCCTGCTCGAAAAAACGATGGCGCCCGCAAGCGCTTAGAATCACCCCATCCTTCATTAAAGAACCTAGAACGTCCGGAGAACCTTCCTCATGCAGTCCCACGTCAGCGTCAACGCCTACGCCCTTCCCATCGTTAAGTACATGATTGCGCATGCCGATCGATTGCGTCTTAAAATCGATCGTCTTGCCAACAACTGCACGGTGATTGATGCCGGCATTCAGGCCTTGGGAGGCCTTGAAGCGGGTCGGCTGATCGCTGAAGTGTGCATGGGCGGATTAGGCAAGGTCACCCTCACCCAGGACTCCCCCTTCAAGCGTTGGCCCACGATGGTGAATGTGCACAGCACCAACCCCGTCTTTGCTTGCCTTGGCAGTCAGTATGCCGGATGGAGTCTCGCCCACGGTGAAGGCAAGGGGGCCTTTTTTGCTTTAGGCTCTGGCCCGGCCAGAGCCATGGCCACCAAACAAAAAGAGGGCGTCGAGAAGCCGGTGGAGACGCTTTATGAAGAGCTAGGCTATCGCGATGTGTGTGGTGAAACCGCCATCGTGATGGAAGTGGACAAGGTGCCCCCGACAGAGGTGATCGACATGATCGCGAAGGCCTGCAAGGTTGAAACCGACAGTGTTCATGTCATCTTAACGCCCACCTCGAGCCTTGCCGGCGGCATGCAGGTCGTCAGCCGGGTCCTTGAGGTTGCCCTCCACAAAGCACATTCCCTCCATTTTCCTTTGGGTAATATCCTCGACGGCATGGCCTCGGCACCGGTCCCACCTCCTCACCCGAACTTTGTGAAAGCGATGGGAAGAACGAATGATGCCATTCTCTTTGGTGGAACCGTCCACCTTTTCGTGAAGGGAACCGATGAGGCAGCTAAAGCCTTGGCTATGGAGCTTCCAAGTTCAACTTCAAGGGATTATGGCAAACCCTTCGCTGAGGTCTTCAAAGAGTATGGTTATGACTTCTTCAAGGTTGATGCCATGCTCTTTAGTCCTGCAAAAGTCATCGTGACGGCCGTTGAGTCCGGTCACAGCTTTCATGCCGGTGCGCTCGATGAAGCCCTTCTTGATCGTTCCTTCGACCAATAAATTAAGTGGCACGAATCGCTGTCATCACCGACGACCCAGGCTGGCATGGGAAGCGGCTTACGGAAGCCCTGAGCGCAAAGGGCCATGAGGCCGTCTTTTTGAGCCTCACTGAATGCGCACTGATCATTGAGGATCGTCAACTCCCCATCAGGATGAAGGGGTTCGAAGACCGCTTGCCGGAGGGGGTCTTCGTCCGCGGCATCCCAGGGGGCAGCCTTGAGCAGGTGACCTTTTATCTCGATGTGCTCCATGGTCTTGAGCGGCTCGGGATCACGGTCTACAACGGTGCCCGGGCCATCGAGCGAACGGTAGACAAAGCCATGACGAGCTTCATGCTTCATCAAGCTGCCATTCCAACGCCCGCCGTCTGGGTCACCCGCGATGAAGCGCTAGCCCTCGCTATTGCCGAGCGGGAGATCAAGGCCGGTCATGGGGTGGTCCAGAAACCCCTGTTTGGCTCTCAGGGCATTGGCCTTAGGCGCTATCAACAGCTCGATGAGCTCAGCGCCTTTTCGGACGACCAAGGGATCTTTTACCTTCAGCGTTATGTCGACTCCGGTGAGACGACCCACGACTTTCGGGTTTTTGTAATCGGAGGCAAGGCGATCGCGGCGATGCGCCGGTCCGGGGTCAGCTGGCTCAACAATGTCCACCAGGGCGCCCTTTGTGAAGCGGTCCATCTCGATGACATTCGGCTGTCACGGCTGGCCGAAGAGGCTGTTGCCGTCCTCGATATGGCTTACGCCGGTGTCGACATCATTCGTGACCGCCATGGCCGCTATTTCATCCTCGAGGTCAACAGCATTCCGGCTTGGAAGGGTCTCCAGACCGTGACGCCGATCGCCGTTGCAGAACGATTGGTGGATGATTTTCTCTTAAGAACCCAACTTCAAACCAGAAGGTCTCAAAGCGCTGGATGATGAGGGAGCGGCAACAGCTGGCCGAGGCGGCCTATCTCTTTGCCTGTGACCTTGAAATCCGGGCGTTCAAGCCGGGTAATGTCAGCGATGAATCCGAAGGTCATGACATGACCCCAGAGGATTTTCGTCAAAGCGCCAGGGCCAGCGCCAAAGCACTGACTCAATCAGACCTCACTCTCGGTGAACGCATTCTCCTTGCCATTGAGGCGACACGCGCGGTCGCAGGATGCAATACAAACCTCGGCATTGTGCTACTAGCAGCCCCGTTGATCGAAGCGTTCTTCCTTAAAAAACCAGGTTCTCCCATTCAAACGGTGCTAGCCGATATCCTCGCCAAGACAACCGTTGGCGATGCTCAAAGGGTCTTTAAGGCCATCCGCCATGCGGCCCCCGGAGGACTGGGTGAAGCCCCGGAGGCCGATGTCCGTGATGCCCCAAGAGTAACGCTTCTCGAATCGATGCGGCTGGCCCGGGAACGCGACCTGATTGCCCGACAGTACGCAAATAATTTTGAGGATATTTTCCACATCGCCGTTCCGTTGTATCATAGTAGGTTATCCTCAGGGGATGAGGACGTGTGGGCGACTGTGGCCGTTTACCTGAAATTACTCAGTGACTTCCCAGACAGCCACATTGAGCGAAAATTTGGTGGCCATCTCGCACGGGATCTATCCGGGCGTGTTGCTCAAATCAACGCCAGGATTTCGGGCCCCGGATGGCCCACAAGGATCTACGGGGAGCTCCAGGTGCTTGATCGAGAATTAAAGCAACGGGGGATCAATCCGGGTACTACAGCAGACTTGACAGTTGCGGCACTGCTGGCCTACCAACTTGAACGCTGCGGCTGATCATCAAAAGACTTCAGGCTGTGAAGCCTTGGGACCAATAACAATAGCGGCCCCCCTCTTGGGGTCTGCCGGGGATAAAAGCCAATGTCCATATTAAAAAAATTCTTTTCTTTCTTTAACAACGACGGTAATACCGAGGAATTAGTCATGGGAAAAATCAACAAACTTCTGGTCGGCGAAGCACTTTGTGGCGGTGGCAACGAAATCGCTCACGTTGACCTCATCATGGGCCCACGCGGTAGTGCCGCTGAAACGGCTTTCGCTAACTGCGTCACCAATAACAAGGATGGCTTCACCAGCCTTTTGGCCGTTGTTGCACCTAACCTTTTGTGCAAGCCTGCGACTGTGATGTTCAATAAGGTCACCATCAAGAATGGCAAGCAGGCCACCCAAATGTTTGGACCTGCGCAGCGCGGTGTTGCCATGGCGGTTGCTGATTGTGTTGAAGATGGCACGATCCCAGCTGATGAAGCCGATGACCTCTTTATCTGCGTCGGTGTCTTCATTCACTGGTTGGCAGAAGATGACGCGAAGATCCAGGACTACAACTACGAAGCGACCAAGCTGTCCATCAAGCGTGCTGTAGCTGGCGAACCTAAGGCGGCTGACGTCGTCAAGCAAAAGGGCGAAGTTGAGCATCCTTTCGCTGCTCACAAGTAAGCATCCGCTTCCCGAAAAAGCCGCCCCCTGGGGCGGTTTTTTTTGTCCTAAGCAATAGCCGAAGGACCTCCCATCATGAGGGGAGCATGATTGAAAGACTCGATCGCCCAATCCTCCCATCATGAAGAGCGCTGGCCAAAAGAACCCCTTTGGCACCGGCCGCTTTAAGATCGAAGAGGTCGCCTTCATGTCTCACTCCGCCCGCAATAAAATAAGCGTGACCCGGAAACTCTGCCTTGAAGTGTCTACGCTGGGTCTGATGGGGCCCTTCACCACAACCCACGCGGGCAAGATTCATCACAATCACCCTGCAAGGCCAGCAACGATCCGAGACCAGCAAGCTAGGGGGACCCTTAAAGAGGTGGCCCATAAAATCATGATACAAGAT